>NZ_JBICJS010000071.1:0-59143 GCF_043103305.1 Pseudomonas sp. YQ_5
GCTCGATCTCAGCAACACCCAACACTCAAGGCAGGCACGTCAACTACCCTGAAATGGACGCCATGTCCTTCGGAGGTAGCCGCCTGATGTACAAGGACCTCAAGTTCCCGATCCTCATCGTCCACCGCGCCATCAAGGCCGACAGTGTTGCCGGCGAGCGCGTGCGGGGTATCGCCGAGGAACTGCGCCAGGATGGCTTTGCCATTCTCGCCGCAGCTGACCACGCCGAAGCACGCCTGGTCGCCGCCACCCACCACGGTCTGGCCTGCATGCTGATTGCTGCCGAGGGCGTTGGCGAGAACACCCATTTGTTGCAGAACATGGCCGAGCTGATCCGCCTGGCCCGCCTGCGTGCACCCAACCTGCCGATCTTCGCCCTGGGCGAGCAGGTGACCTTGGAAAATGCCCCCGCCGAAGCCATGAGCGAACTCAATCAGTTGCGTGGCATCCTTTACCTGTTCGAAGACACCGTGCCGTTTCTCGCCCGCCAGGTGGCGCGTGCTGCACACACCTACCTTGATGGCCTGCTACCGCCGTTCTTCAAGGCACTGGTGCAGCACACCGCGCAGTCCAACTATTCCTGGCACACCCCGGGCCATGGTGGCGGTGTGGCCTATCATAAAAGCCCGGTAGGCCAAGCCTTTCACCAGTTCTTCGGGGAAAACACCCTGCGCTCGGACCTGTCCGTTTCCGTACCGGAGCTGGGTTCGCTGCTCGACCACACAGGCCCACTGGCCGAAGCCGAGGCCAGGGCGGCGCGCAACTTCGGTGCCGACCATACCTTCTTCGTCATCAATGGCACCTCCACGGCCAACAAGATTGTCTGGCACGCCATGGTCGGCCGTGACGACCTGGTACTGGTGGATCGCAATTGTCACAAGTCGGTAGTGCACGCGATCATCATGACGGGGGCCATCCCGCTGTACCTGTGCCCGGAGCGCAACGAACTGGGCATCATCGGGCCGATCCCGCTCAGCGAGTTCAGCCCCGAGGCGATCGCTGCGAAGATCCAGGCCAACCCCCTTGCCCGTGATCGTGGGCAGCGCATCAAGCTGGCGGTCGTGACCAACTCCACCTACGACGGGCTGTGTTACCACGCCGGGCTGATCAAGCAGGCCCTGGGTACCAGTGTCGAGGTGCTGCACTTCGACGAGGCCTGGTTTGCCTATGCCGCATTCCACGACTTCTTCACCGGGCGTTACGCCATGGGCACCGCGTGCGCGGCAGACAGCCCGCTGGTGTTCAGCACCCATTCCACCCACAAGCTGCTGGCGGCGTTCAGCCAGGCCTCGATGATTCATGTGCAGGACGGCGCCAGGCGGCAGCTGGATCGGGACCGTTTCAACGAAGCGTTCATGATGCACATCTCTACCTCGCCGCAATACAGCATTCTCGCCTCGCTGGATGTGGCTTCGACCATGATGGAAGGGCCGGCCGGACGCTCGCTGCTGCAGGAGATGTTCGACGAAGCGTTGAGTTTTCGTCGTGCCCTGGCCAACCTGCGTGAGCACATTGCCGCTGAGGACTGGTGGTTCAGCATCTGGCAGCCGCCAAGCGCCGAGGGCATCCCCCGTCTGGCTGCGCAGGACTGGTTGCTGCAGCCGGGGGCGCAATGGCATGGCTTTGCTGAAGTGGCGGCCGATTATGTGCTGCTCGACCCGCTGAAAGTGACCTTGGTAATGCCGGGGCTGAGCGCAGACGGTGTGCTGGGCGCGCGCGGCATCCCGGCGGCGGTAGTCAGCAAGTTTCTCTGGGAACGCGGGCTGGTGGTGGAAAAAACGGGCCTGTACAGTTTCCTGGTACTGTTTTCCATGGGCATCACCAAGGGCAAGTGGAGCACCCTGCTCACCGAGCTGCTGGAGTTCAAGCGCCACTATGACGGCAACACCCCGCTCAGCAGTTGCCTGCCGAGCGTGGGGGCTGCCGACGCCTTACGCTACCAGGGCATGGGCCTGCGCGACCTGTGCGACCAGTTACATGACTGCTATCGCGCCAATGCCACGGCCAAACAGCTGAAGCGGCTGTTCACCCATTTGCCGGAGGTGGCGGTAAGCCCGGCCCAGGCCTATGACAAAATGGTGCGTGGGGAGGTAGAGGCGGTGCCGATCGAGGCACTGCTGGGGCGTGTGGCGGCAGTGATGCTGGTGCCGTACCCGCCTGGCATCCCGTTGATCATGCCGGGTGAGCGGTTCACCGAGGCGACCCGCTCGATCCTTGACTACCTGGCATTCGCCCGAGCATTCAACCAAGGCTTTCCCGGGTTTGTCGCCGATGTGCACGGCCTGCAGCACGAAGGGGGCCGCTACACCGTGGATTGCATCACGGAATGCGCGTGATCTCGACGCCGGAGCGTGCCAGTTCGAAACGGTTATCACCCAGGTGGTTGACCTTGTCGCCGATGGCCAGGCGATAGGTGGTGATGGGGGCGCCCAGCGTGCTGCCGTCGAGTTGCAGGGTGGATTCCTGGAACTCGTGCACGGGGTAGATGCGGCCTTCGGCGTCACGGGCGTGGAATTGGCCGACCATTACTGCTGCCATTTGGGTGGAAACCTCTGAATTACGTAGGAAATGTATGAAGGCATAGACCGTGAAATAGCCTCGGAAGTTTTCGCCCTGCGGAAAAAAACTTAGGCGCCGGAGAACGGTCATCTATAACTACAACGTCTCTTTACCCCGCAAAGGTTGGAATTGCCATGAGCCAGGTGTATTCGGTAGCAGTCGTCGTCGGTAGCTTGCGCAAGGAGTCCTACAACCGCAAGGTCGCCCGCGCACTTACGGAGCTGGCGCCGTCCAGCCTTGCCTTGAGGATCGTCGAGATTGGCGACCTGCCGCTGTACAACGAAGATATCGAAGCCGAGGCGCCACCGGAGACCTGGAAGCGTTTTCGCGATGAGATCCGCCGCAGTGATGCGGTGCTGTTCGTCACCCCGGAATACAACCGCTCGGTGCCGGGCTGCCTGAAAAATGCCATCGATGTGGGCTCGCGCCCATACGGGCAAAGTGCCTGGAGCGGCAAGCCGACGGCGGTGGTGAGTGTGTCGCCGGGGGCTATTGGGGGCTTTGGCGCCAACCATGCGGTGCGCCAGTCGCTGGTGTTTCTCGACATGCCCTGCATGCAGATGCCCGAGGCTTACATTGGCGGCGCGGCGAGCCTGTTCGAGGATTCGGGCAAGCTCAACGACAAGACGCGACCGTTCTTGCAGGCGTTTGTCGACAGGTTTGCTTCATGGGTGAAGTTGAACAGGGCGGTCTGAACTCCAGATCATGATGTGCACAGCCCCTTGCAGGAGCGGGGTTACCCGCTCCTGCAAGGGGCTGTGCGTTAGCGGAAGCTGTAGGCAACCCCGGCGTATACGCCAAACCCTTCGCCCGGTGTCGAACGGGCATTGTCCTTGCCTGCGTCGTTGTAGGCCGGCGTCACGGTCGCTGCATAGCGCTGGTTGGTCAGGTTGCGCAGGTCCAGCCAGGTCTGCCAGTCCTGTTTCGGTGAGTCCCAGCCAACGCGCGCGCCGAGCAAGGCATATTCATCCGCATGGTAGCTGTTGGCGTAGTCCACTTGCACCTTCGAGGCCATTTGCGTGTTGACCCCGGCATAGAAGCCGCTCGGCCAGTCATAGCGCAGCTCGGCCTGGTAGTAGTGCATGGGGATACCGGGCAGACGGTTGTCGCCAAACCTGTCGTCATCACGGTAGTGGAAGTCGCTGAAGGTGTAGGCCTGGCGCACGCTCAGCTTGCCAGTGCCCGCGCGTTCCCACAGGGTGCTGTCGAGGCCGGCTTCAACGCCTTGGTGCACGGTAGCGCTGGCGTTGAACTCCGAGGTGAAGTTCGGCACTACCTCAACGGCCAGCAGTTCATGGCGTACTTGCGAGTAGTACCAGGCCAGGTCCCAGCGGCCGAACGCCGAGTCGCCACGGGCGCCCAGTTCCAGGGTGGTGGCTGTCTGGTTCTGCATTTCGATCGGCTGGATCTGCTTGCCGCCTGTGCTGGGCGCGCTCCAGATCAACGACCACGGGTGTGGCGGCTCTACCGAGCGGCTCAGGTTGCCGTACACCTGCAAGTCCGGGCGAATGTCGTAGCGCAGCCCCAGGCGGGGTGCATAGTCCCAGTCATGCATGCTCACCTTGCCGCCTTCGGCGGGGTAGGTCACGTCACTTTCGCGGCGCGTGTAGATCATGGCCAGGCCGGTGCTCAGCCACAGGTTGGGGACCAGTTCCAGGTCGTTGCCGACATGCAGCACGGTGTCCGAGCCCTGGTAGGTGAAGTCACGGGTGCGCTCGCCGAACACATCGCCATTGCGGGTAAATTGCGAAGCGCCGCTGTTGGGCAGGTGCTTGGTGGTACGCCAGCCGACGGTGGTCTTGCTCTCACGGCCGAACAGGGTGTCGCGGCGGAAATAGTTCAGTGTGCCGCTGACATCGGTGTAGGCGACCTTAAGGCGCATGGGGCCCTCGCGCAGGTCCATCGGGTAGTCGTGATAGACCAGGCCGGCTTCCAGGCGCGCCTCGTCGTCGAGGTAGAAGGTGGTCTTGTTGCCCACCCAGGTGCTGCCTGGCTGCGGGCGGCTGTCGTCGCGGGCCAGATAAGAGGGGTTGGCCGCACGCGGGTGGTGCTTGATCTGGTCTTTGGTGAGGCGCCCGGGCAGTTCGTTTTCAGTTTCCCGGTAGCGCAGGTAGAAGCGGGTTTCCAGGTTGGGGTTGAAGCGGTAACCGACATTGGCGGCAATGCCCTTGGCGCTGCCACTGCTGTGCGCCTGGTAGCCGTCGTATTCCGAATCGGTCAGGGCCACGTAATAGTCGAGATCGCCCAGCACCTGGCCCGAACTGATGTGCCGGTGCTGGTAGCCGCGGCTGCCGACCTCGTAGCGCACTTGCAGTGCAGGCGCGTCGTAGCCGGTGTGGGTGACATAGTTGATCGCGCCGCCCAGGGCCAGGGCGCCTTGGTCAAAGCCATTGGCGCCACGCAGCACTTCGGCACGGCTCAGCCACAGCGGTTCGAACAACTCGTAAGGCGTGCCGCCCGGGCCGGTCAGCGGCAGGCCGTCGAACATCGTGTATACGCCAGAACCATGCGCCCCCGGTGCACGGTTGATGCCCGAGCCGCGTATCGACAACTTGATGCCATCGTTGCCTGCCGATTGGGCGAACACCCCAGGCTGGTAGGCCAGCACGTCTTGGTTGCTGGCCACGCGACCTTGCCCCACGCGCTGCATGTCTATCAGGTTGCTGGCTCCCGGTACTTCACGCAGGCGCTCGCCGGCTGCCGTCAGCTCGTTCTGCTCCTCATCGGTGATCAGCACCCGGCCCAATTCGACCGCGGATGCCCCCAGCGCGGGCTGGGTGGCAGTCAGGGCCGCCAGCAGAGCGAGGCAGGATGAGAGGGGTAAATCGGAACGCATTGTACGACTCCAGGCGAAAGGCGAATGGACAACGGCGTTGAGACGAGCGAAATGCGGCTTGGAGCACGCAGAAAGTCGGCAAATCGTGCACATCCTTCGTCACGCGGTCTTGTATGAAAGTTCTTTACAAACCCCGGCGGTGGAGGCGGGTGGCCTGCGCTTCGTAAGGTGACTGCAGGTAGGCAGTGATGCCCCGCTCAATCACCCGTGGAGTTCAAACATGACTGACAACGCTCGACACTCGCAGCAACCCTTGGCGGACGCCCCGGTTCGTCTGACGCCACGTGAACAGCAAGTGCTGTTGTGGTGTGCTTATGGCAAGAGCTCTTGGGAGATCGGCCAGATCCTTGAATGCAAGGAGTCGACGGTGAATTTTCACGTGTCCAACATCCTGCGCAAATTTGAAGTGCCTACCCGGGTGGCCGCTGTGATCAAGGCCATTCGCTACGGCATGCTGGCCGAGCAGTAAGGGGGTAGCGCATGAGCAACGATCCTCGGCTACCGCGCTTTGCCGATTGCCATGACCCGTTCTGGCCGCGGGTGGATTTGTGCAGGTTGCGGGAGCACCTGCAACTGCCGCGGTCTGTCAGTGAAGCTGCTTTGGAAGTGGCCGCGCGCTGCGCTGCTATCGAGGCAGCACGCGAATTCGCCCGCTGGCGGTCAGCACTGCGAGAGCGGGGTTACAAGCGCCTCGATGATGTAGCCGGGCATGATCATGGGCGTGCCTTGCGGGTGTGCTACATCCGTTTTGTCGAAGCGGCGGTCATGTATAGCCTGGGTTCAACCACCTGCCTGCCTGTTCCGCGCGGAGGGCAGGCCCATGCCTGAGGTATCTGTTTTCGACAGCCTGGCCCCAGCATTGGTGGCGTTCCTGGGTGTGGATGGCGATGTGCTGTTCGCCGCGCTACTGGGAGCATTGTTGGTGAGCGCGGCACGCGATCGATTGATCACGAGTGAGGCCAGGCGCCTGACACTGGCCAAGAAACTGCTGCTGCTATTCGTGACCGTGGGCGTGGGCCATTTGTTCGAGCCACTGGTTTCGTCATTGGTGCCTTTGCTGAGCCGGGGCATGGCGGCATTCGTGGCCGCTGTGGTGGTGATCCCCATCAGCCTCAAGGTCATGGTCTGGCTGGATACACTCGACCCACGCGAACTTATCCAGCGCTGGCGCCGTCGAGGTTAGGCTCTGGCTGCGCCGCCGAGCTCACTCAGTTGCTGTTCCAACTGCTGGATGCGCTGCTTGTCCTTGATGAGCAGCAGGATGGCCTGACGATCGCTGGGCGAGAGCGTGCGTAGCCGTTCGAGCATGTCGCACTCCCAGCCCGCATCACTTGGGGCGGCGGCGTTGTGTTCGGCTTGGCCCAGCAATAGCCAGTCCAGTGAGCATGCATGCTTTTTGGCAATGTCTATGCAAAGTGAGTAAGGAATGCTTTCGCGAACCTTCCAGCTGCTCAGCGTTTGCGGGCTGACCGACAGTGCACGTGACAACTCGGCATCAGTTTGTGCATCAGTGAGAAGCTTAAGGCGCGTGAGCACCGCAGCAAGTCCGTGAGTACTCATAACAAATATCCATGACTGGTTTAATGATATTCCATGGGCTTAAACTACTCGTTATGAATACAGCCCTGCGTTTTAAGGAGCACTTCTGCAGTGAGAACCACCAAATTGAAGAATACACCCACAGTTGCAGCCAATACTGACACACAGGCTAGCCTGAGCAATGCTAGCAGGTACTTGCCGTGAGTACTTACAAGCTGGTTTGCCCGCATTGCCACAGCCGGATGCGTATACGTACTAGCGAAGGGCGCCATATTTTCCTGCGAATCGCTTATTTGCAATGCACCACCGAGGCGTGTGGATGGTCAGTACGCGCTGAATTCGAAATGACCCATGAACTTTCTCCCAGCGGCATGCCCAACCCGGAAGTGTACCTGCCTTCGGCCAATGGTGATTTGCGCAAGGCCGCTTTGCCGGGTGCAGGCCAAGGCAGCCCGAGTGAGTGAGGCACCATTGGGAGCAGGTAACAAAAGGTGCAGATAAAAAAACACCCCGCCTAGGCGGGGTGTTTTCTGTTACTGGGGCTGCCGGGGTGATCAACCGATCAGTTGCAGGCCCGCTTGCTGAACCAGGTCCAGCAGGGGCTGCGGGTACACGCCAAGTACGAAAGCGAGAATGGCGATAGCCAGCAGCATGACGCCGCCGGTGCGTTGTTCCCACTTCAGCGGGGCGTCGTGACGGCGCAGGTTCGGCTCGACCAGGTACAGGGTAACCATGACGCGCAGGTAGTAGTACACGCCGATGGCGCTACCGATCACCAGCGCACCGACCAACCACCACAGGTGCGATTCGACGCCGGTAGCGATGATGTAGAACTTGCCGATGAAGCCGGCGGTCAGCGGGATACCCGCCAGCGACAGCATCATCACGGTCAGTACCGCAGTCAGGTACGGGCGGCGCCAGAACAGGCCACGGTACTCGTACAGTGCGTCGGCGTCGCGGCCGCCGTATGGCGAGGACATCAGGGTGATGACGCCGAAGGCGCCCAGGCTGGTGATCACGTAGGTGACCAGGTACACGCCCATGGCTTCCAGGGCCAGGCCCTTGCTGGCGACCAACGCGATGACCAGGTAACCGAAGTGGGCGATGGACGAGTAACCCAGCAGACGCTTGAGGTTGCTCTGGGTCAGCGCCAGCAGGTTACCAATCAGGATCGAGGCTACGGCAATCACCGCCAGTACAGTGCTGAGCACGCCGCTGCTGGCAGCAGGGGAGAGCATGAACAGGCGTACCACAACGGCGAATACTGCCACCTTGCTGGCGGTTGCCAGGAACGCGGCGACCGGCGCCGGAGCGCCTTCGTACACGTCCGGGGTCCACAGATGGAACGGTACCAGCGACAGCTTGAAGGCCAGGCCGACCAGCATCATGCCCAGGCCCAGCTGGGCCACCAGGCTTGGCATGCTGGTGGTAGCCAGGGCCTTGCCGATCTGGTCGAAGCTCAGGCTGCCGGCGTCGGCGTACAGCAGGGCCATGCCGAACAGCAGGAAAGCCGAGCCTGCGGCCGACAGCACCATGTACTTGATACCGGCTTCCAGCGATCGCTTGTTGAAGAAGGCATACGCCACCAGGCCGTAAACCGGTACCGACAGCAGCTCCAGGCCGATGAACAGGCCCGCCAGGTGGTTGGCGCTGACCAGCACCAGGCCACCGAGGGCCGACATCAGCAGCAACAGGTACAGTTCTTCACGGTTGCCCGGGAAACCCTTGGAGCCTTCGCCGAGGTAGGCGTGGGCGAGGGTGACGCAGGCCAGTGTCGCTATAAGGATGATCGCCATGTACAGGCAGGCGAACTTGTCGATGGTGATCAGCGAGGTGACCGCCAGCGGCGCGACCTTCAGCGCCGGCAAGATCGACAGCAGGGCCAGGTTCAGGCCCACGGTGGACAGCAGGAAGGTCTGCGAGTGGTTGCGCTTCCAGGCGATCGCCAGCATCACCACCACCGTGGTGATGGTGGTGATCAGCATCGGCGCCAATGCGATGAAGTGTTGAGTGGTGAATTCCATAGCGCTCTTACCGGGCCGAAGCGAGTTGAGTGAAAGCGGATCCGAGCCACTGCTGCACACCACTCATGGTGGCGGCAGAGGTGTCGAGGAACGGCTGCGGATACACGCCCAGCAGGATCAGCAATACCGCCAGACCCAGAACCATGATCAGTTCGCGACCGTCCATGCCGGCCAGCACGGTGTCGGCCTTGGCCGGGCCAAAGTAGGCGCGGTGGATCATGATCAGCGAGTACACCGAACCGAACACCAGGCCGGTGGTGGCAATCACGGTGATCCACGGTACGTGCACGAAGCTGCCGATCAGGATCAGGAACTCGCCGACGAAGTTGCCGGTGCCTGGCAGGCCCAGCGATGCCGCTGCGAAGAACAGGCTGATGGCCGGCAGGTAAGCGATGCGGTGCCACAGGCCACCCATCTGACGCATGTCACGGGTGTGCAGGCGCTCGTACAGCTGGCCGGACAGGATGAACAGCGCCGCAGCCGACAGGCCGTGGGCCAGCATCTGGATAACTGCACCTTGCAGGGCCTGCTGGCTGCCGGAGTAGATACCGATCAGCACGAAGCCCATGTGCGAGACGCTGGAGAAGGCGATCAGGCGCTTGATGTCGGTTTGTGCGAAGGCCAGGAAGGCACCGTAGAAGATACCGATCAGGCCCAGGGTCATGGCGATCGGCGCGAACTCGGCCGAGGCGTTCGGGAACAGCGGCAGGGCGAAGCGCAGCAGGCCGTAGGCTGCAGTCTTCAGCAAGATACCCGCCAGGTCCACCGAACCTGCGGTCGGTGCCTGGGCGTGAGCGTCAGGCAGCCAGGAGTGGAACGGCACCACCGGCAGCTTCACCGCGAAGGCGATGAAGAAGCCCAGCATCAGCACGTACTCGATACCGGGTGGCAGCTCGGCCTTGAGCAGGTCGCTGTAGTTGAAGGTGAGCACGCCAGTGGTGTTGTAGTTGACCAGCACCAGGCCCAGGATCGCCACCAGCATGATCAGGCCGCTGGCCTGGGTGAAGATGAAGAACTTGGTCGCCGCGTAGATCCGGGTCTTCTTGCCGTCTGCCGAGCTGTGACCCCAGAGCGCGATGAGGAAGTACATCGGCACCAGCATCATTTCCCAGAAGAAGAAGAACAGGAACAGGTCCAGGGCCAGGAACACACCGACCACGCCGCCGAGGATCCACATCAGGTTGAGGTGGAAGAAGCCGACGTGGCGCTGGATCTCTTTCCAGGAACACAGTACCGACAGCACACCGAGCAGGCCGGTGAGCAGGATCATCAGCAGCGACAGGCCGTCAAGGGCCAGGTGGATGCTGATGCCGAAGCGCTGGATCCACTGGACTTTGTATTCCAGGGCCCAGGCGGGTTCGGCGCCCGGGGCGGGCGCAAGGGTGTAGTCGCCGGTACCCCACAGCCACAGGCCGATGCCAAGCAGCAGGGACATGGTCAGCAGCGCGATCCAGCGCGGCAGGGTGGCGCCGAAGCGCTCACCCAGCCAGCACAGGAAGCCGCCGATGAAGGGGATCAGGATCAGCCAAGGCAAAATCATGACGGGTTGGTTTCCTTTGGCAAAGTCGCAAGATTCATAGTCATACCGCAGCCACTACCACAGCACCGAGCACCAGCACGGCACCCACGGCGATAGAGGCGGTGTACCAGCGCAGTTGGCCAGTCTCGGTCTTGCTCATGGCAACGTGGCCGCCACGGGCCATCCGAGGAATCAGGCCGATGGTGCGGTCAACCGGGTCCTTGCGCAGGATGTGGCTGATCAGCAGGTACGGTTTGACGAAAAGCTTGTCGTAGATCCAGTCGAAGCCCCAGGCGGCGAACCACCAGGCCGACAGGACGCGACCGATGCCACTGTTGGCTACGGCGCTGACGAAGTGGCGCTTGCCCAGGAACAGCAGGGCGGCCAGCAGGATACCGGCGATGGCGATGGCACCCGAGGTGATCTCCAGTGCGTGCTTGGCTTCGCCACCGGCATGGCCGGCGCTTTCCGGCAGCACACCCGCCAGCGGTGGGGTGATCCAGGCGCCAACGAAGGTCGACAGCACGATCAGCACGCCCAGCGGCAGCCAGTGGCTGATGCCGTGGCCAGCGTGGGCTTCGGTCTTGGCTTCGCCGTGGAAGGCGATGAAGATCAGGCGGAAGGTGTACAGCGAGGTCATGAACGCGCCAACCAGGCCGGCATACAGCAGACCGGTGTTACCGCTGGCGAAGGCTTCCCAGAGGATCTCGTCCTTGGAGTAGAAGCCCACGGTCACGATCGGCAGGGCCGCCAGTGCCGCGCCACCGACCACGAAGCTGGCGTAGGCCAGCGGCAGTTTCTTCCACAGGCCGCCCATCTTGAAGATGTTCTGCTCGTGGTGGCAGGCAACGATCACCGCACCGGAGGCAAGGAACAGCAGGGCCTTGAAGAAGGCGTGGGTCATCAGGTGGAAGATTGCCGCGTCCCAGGCACCCACGCCCAGGGCCAGGAACATGTAGCCGATCTGGCTCATGGTCGAGTAGGCGAGGATACGCTTGATGTCGGTCTGTACCAGCGCGGCGAAGCCGGCCAGTACCAGGGTCACGCCACCGACCACACCTACCAGGTGCAGGATGTCTGGCGCCAGCAGGAACAGGCCGTTGGTACGGGCGATCAGGTACACGCCCGCGGTTACCATGGTAGCGGCGTGGATCAGTGCCGAAACCGGGGTTGGGCCCGCCATCGCGTCGGCCAGCCAGGTCTGCAGTGGCAGCTGGGCCGATTTACCCACCGCGCCACCCAGCAGCATCAGTGTTGCCAGGACCATCCAGGTGTCGCCAGCCTGGAACTTCTGCGGTGCCAGAACCAGCAGTTCCTGCACGTTCAGGGTGCCCAGCTGGGCGAACAGGATGAACAGGCCGATGGCCATGAACACGTCGCCGATACGGGTGACGATGAATGCCTTGAGTGCCGCGTTACCGTTGTTGCGGTTGCTGTAGTAGAAACCGATCAACAGGTACGAGCACAGGCCCACGCCTTCCCAGCCGAAGTAGATGAACAGCAGGTTATCGCCGAGGATCAGGAACAGCATGCTGGCGATGAACAGGTTGGTGTACGAGAAGAAGCGCGAGTAGCCGGCTTCGCCACGCATGTACCAGGACGCGAACAGGTGGATCAGGAAACCGACACCGGTCACTACGCCGAGCATGGTGACCGACAGGCCGTCCAGGTACAGGGTGAAGTTCGGCGCGAAGCCATCCACCGACATCCACTGCCACAGCAGCTGGCTGTACGCGCCGCCTTCAGGCGGGGCAACGTTGAATTGCCAGATGACGTAGGCGGCCGTGGCAGCCGACAGGCCTACCGAGCCGACGCCGATCAGGGCGGACAGGTTCTCCGAGAACCGTCCGCGCGAGAACGACAGCAGCAGGAAGCCGATGAGGGGAAAGACGAAAGTCAGGAAGAGAAGGTTCATCCGCGCATCTCACTGGCAGCATCGATGTCGAGAGTGTGGAAGCGGCGATACAGCTGCAGCAGGATGGCCAGGCCAATGCTGGCCTCGGCGGCTGCCAGGCTGATCACCAGAATGAACATCACCTGGCCGTCGGGCTGGACCCAACGGGCACCGGCGACGACGAACGCCAGGGCAGAGGCGTTCATCATGACTTCCAGGCTCATGAGCACGAAGAGGATGTTGCGGCGGACCATCAGGCCAACCAGACCTAAGCAGAACAGGATGCCGGCGACCGCCAGACCATGCTCGAGAGGGATAGCACCCATGATTTACTCCTTCGCCTCGTTGCGGCCCAGGTGGAAGGCGGTGACGGCTGCAGCCAGCAGCAGCATCGACGCCAGTTCGACCACCAGCAGGTAAGGGCCGAACAGGCTGATGCCCACGGCTTTCGGGCCCACGGTGGTACCGCTGATGCCGGCGCCACTCGGGGTGACGAACAGCACGTACAGCAGCTCCGCCAGCAGCAGGGTGCCGAGGATTACCGGCCCGGCCCAGATACCGGGCTTGAGCCAGCCCCGTTCCTGGGCGACCGAAGCCGGCCCGAGGTTGAGCATCATCACCACGAACACGAACAGCACCATGATGGCGCCGGCGTAGGCGATCACTTCCAGGGCGCCGGCAAACGGCGCACCCAGGGCGAAGAAGATCATGGCCACGGAAATCAGCGAAATGATCAGGTAAAGCAAGGCGTGCACGGGGTTGGTGCCAGTTACCACCCGAAGGGTGGAGACCACGGCGATCCCGGATGCGAAGTAGAAAGCGAATTCCATCTTTCTGTCCTTATGGGAGCAAGCTCTTCACGTTGATCGGCTCGGCTTCGTTCTGTGCAGAGCCCTTCGGCTTGCCAGCGATTGCCATACCCGCAACACGGTAGAAGTTGTAGTCAGGGTTCTTGCCGGGGCCGGAGATCAGCAGATCTTCTTTCTCGTACACCAGGTCCTGACGCTTGAACTCGGCCATTTCGAAATCCGGAGTCAGCTGGATCGCGGTGGTCGGGCACGCTTCTTCACACAGGCCGCAGAAAATGCAACGCGAGAAGTTGATGCGGAAGAACTCCGGGTACCAGCGGCCGTCCTCTGTCTCGGCCTTTTGCAGCGAAATGCAGCCAACCGGGCAGGCCACCGCGCAGAGGTTGCACGCTACGCAGCGCTCCTCGCCATCGGGGTCGCGGGTGAGGACGATGCGGCCGCGGTAACGCGGCGGCAGGTACACGGGTTCTTCGGGGTACTGCAGGGTGTCGCGCTTGCGGAACCCGTGGGAGAACACCATTGCCAGGCTGCGCAGCTGGGTGCCGGTGCCCTTAACGATGTCGCCGATATACTTGAACATGGGTCAAATCCTCACTGGGCCGCGACGGCTGGCGTGTTGTAGAGCACGATCGCAGCGGTCACCAGCAAATTGATCAGGGTCAGCGGCAGGCAGAACTTCCAGCTGAAGTCCATCACCTGGTCATAGCGTGGGCGCGGGATCGAGGCGCGCAGCAGGATGAACAGCATGATGAAGAACGCGGTCTTCAGGGCGAACCACAGGAACGACAGTTGCGGCAGGATGCCGAACGGGCCGTGCCAGCCACCGAAGAACAGGGTTACCAGCAGCGCCGAGATGAGGATGATGCCGATGTACTCACCGACGAAGAACATGCCCCACTTCATGCCGGCATACTCGATGTGGTAGCCGTCGGCCAGTTCCTGTTCTGCTTCCGGCTGGTCGAACGGGTGACGGTGAGTCACGGCGACGCCAGCGATGAAGAAGGTGCAGAAGCCGAAGAACTGCGGAATGATGAACCACAGGTTCTGCGCCTGGTACTCAACGATGTCGCGCATGTTGAACGAGCCCACCTGCACCACCACGCCCATCAGCGCCAGGCCCAGGAACACTTCGTACGACACGGTCTGTGCCGAAGCACGCAAGCTGCCCAGCAAGGCGTACTTGTTGTTCGACGACCAGCCGGCGAACAGCACCGCGTAGACCGACAGGCCGGCCATGGCGAAGAAGAACAGCAGGCCGATGTTCAGGTCGGCAACGCCCCAGGTCGGGGTGATCGGGATGACCACGAAGGCGATCAGCAGGGCGCTCATGGCCACTACCGGTGCCAGGGTGAAGATCACGCGGTCGACGAAGGGCGGGTTCCAGTCTTCCTTGAAGAACATCTTCAGCATGTCGGCAGCGATCTGGAACATGCCGAACGGGCCGACGCGGTTCGGACCGTAGCGGTCCTGCCACCAGCCCAGCAGGCGGCGCTCGACGAAGCTGAGCAGCGCACCGCAGACCACCACCGCCAGCAGGACCACGATGGCCCGCAGCACGGTGAGGATCACATCGATCACTTCGGGGGTGAACCAGCTCATTGTGCTGCCTCCTGCAGACCTTCGACGGATGCACCGAAGATGGCAGGCGGAATGCCAGCCAGGCCTTTCGGCAACGCGACCAGGCCTGCGCCCAGCTCTTCATTGATACGCAGCGGCAGGCGCAGGGCCACACCGGCGACGTTCAGGCTCAGCAGGGCACCCTCGTTGACGCCCAGGCGGTCGGCTTCGGACTTGGCCAGGGCCACGTAGGCAGCCGGGATGCGTTCTTGAACCGGAGCGGCGCGCGAGGAGCTTTCTTCGCTGCCGAACAGGTGGAAGAACGGCACGGCAGTCCAGGTGCCACGGGCCGGGTTGAAGGCACCCGGAATAGCGTTGAACCAGTTCAGGCGGTCGCCTTGCGATTCGATCAGGCGCACGCCCGGGTCACCGGCACGCAGGTGGCCACCGACCTCGTCCTGGAACTTGTTCCAGGCTTGCGGTGAGTTCCAGCCCGGCGACCAGGCGAACGGCACCTGCTGGCGCGGTTCGGCCGAACCCGAGTAGCCTTCCATGGAGAAGGCGAACGCGGTGTCCTTGTCTTGCGGGGTGCGTGGCTCGTGCACGCTGATGTTGGCGCGCATCGCAGTGCGGCCGGAGTAGCGCAGCGGCTCACGGGCCAGCTTCATGCCCTTGATGCGGAACGCGGCGCTTGGCGCGGCGTTGACGATGCCGGCCAGTTGCGGGGCGGCTTCGGCGCAGGCGCTGGTGACGTGGTCCAGCTGGGTCCAGTCGACCGGCTTGTTCAGCAGGGTGGCACGCAGGGCGTGCATCCAGCGCCAGCCTTCGTGGATCTGGATGCTGCTGTCGAGGTACTGCGGGTCGAACACCTGGAAGAAGCGCTGGGCACGGCCTTCCTGGCTGACCAGGGTACCGTCACCCTCGGCGAACGAGGCGGCCGGCAGCACCAGGTGGGCGCGGTCGACGGTGGCAGTTTTGGAGTGGTCGGCAACGATCACCACCTTGGCTGCAGCCAGGGCTGCATCGACCTTGGCGGCCGGTACGCGGGCGTACAGGTCGTTTTCCAGCACTACGATGGCATCGGCCTTGCCGCTGATGACCGCGTCCAGCGCGGCATCAACCGACTCGCCACCGAGCATGGCCAGGCCAAGGCTGTTGGCCTCAGGTACCACCAGGCTCAGCGAGCCGTTTTTCTCGCGCAGCTTCAGGGCCTTGGCGATGTTAGCGGCGGCTTCGATCAGCGCTGGATCGGCCAGCGACGTACCGGCAACGACCAGTGGGCGCTTGGCGGCGACCAGGGCGTCGGCGATGCGCTGGGCCAGGGCCTTGGCTTCGGCGTCCAGGCCTTCGACGGCAGGGGCGCTCGGGTCGATGGCGTGGGCCACGGCGAAACCGATGCGGGCCAGGTCGGCCGGCGCAGCGTGTACGCATTCTTCGGCGACGTCGTCCAGCTTGGTTTCAGCCAGGGACGCGATGAACAGTGGGTACAGCGCGTGCTGGCCAATGTTCTTCACGGCAGCGTCGAGCCAAGGCTGCACTTTCATCGCTTCGGCCATGGCCTCGGCCTTGCCTTTGGTGGCCTGGCGTACGGCCAGGGCAACGCGGGCAGCGGTCTGGGTCAGGTCTTCACCGAGCACGAACACGGCGTCGTGGTCTTCGATGTCGCGCAGGGTCGGTACTGGCAGCGGGCTGTTGTTCAGCACGTTCAGTGCCAGGCGTACGCGGGCCAGTTCGCCAGCTTCCATGCCCGAGTAGAAATACTCGGCGCCGACCAGCTCACGCAGGCCGTAGTTGCTTTCGAGGCTGGCGCGTGGCGAGCCGATACCGACGATGGTACGGCCGCGCAGCAGGTCGGCGGCCTTGTCCAGGGCGGCGTCTAGGCCCAGCTTGGTGCCGTCGGCCAGTTGTGGCTGGCGCGGGCGGTCCTTGCGGTTGACGTAGCCGTAGCCGAAGCGGCCGCGGTCGCACAGGAAGTACTGGTTGACCGAACCGTTGAAGCGGTTTTCGATACGGCGCAGTTCGCCGTAGCGCTCACCCGGGCTGATGTTGCAGCCACTGGAGCAGCCATGGCAGATGCTTGGGGCGAACTGCATGTCCCACTTGCGGTTGTAGCGCTCGGAGTGGGTCTTGTCGGTGAATACGCCGGTCGGGCAGACCTCGGTCAGGTTGCCGGAGAACTCGCTTTCCAGCACGCCGTCTTCGACGCGGCCGAAGTACACGTTGTCGTGGGCGCCGTAGACGCCCAGGTCGGTACCACCGGCGTAGTCCTTGTAGTAGCGCACGCAGCGGTAGCAGGCGATGCAGCGGTTCATCTCATGGGCGATGAACGGGCCGAGGTCCTGGTTCTGGTGGGTACGCTTGGTGAAACGGTAGCGGCGCTCGTTGTGGCCGGTCATTACCGTCATGTCCTGCAGGTGGCAGTGACCGCCTTCCTCGCACACCGGGCAGTCGTGCGGGTGGTTGGTCATCAGCCACTCGACGACGCTGGCGCGGAACGCCTTCGACTCTTCATCGTCGATGGAGATCCAGGTGCCGTCGGAAGCAGGGGTCATGCAGGACATGACGATACGACCACGGGTGTCGTTCTCGTCGGTGTACTGCTTGACTGCGCACTGCCGGCAGGCACCAACGCTACCAAGCGCCGGGTGCCAGCAGAAATAAGGGATGTCGAGGCCGAGCGACAGACATGCCTGTAACAGGTTGTCTGCACCGTTGACTTCGAGCGCTTTGCCGTCTACGTGGATAGTGGCCATTGTTCAAAGTTCTTCGTTGGCCCGCGTGAGCGGGCGTGGCTAATGGAAATCGGTGAGCTTGCGACACGCCTCGATTGCTCGGGCCTGCCGGTAAGCTGGCGAGTGGCACGGACCACCCGCCTAATCATCTTGTTATGCGCCGACCACGATCGGCTTCGCCAGGTCCGGGCGCAGGGTTGCAGCGCTTTCTGGCGCCACACCGGCCTCGAACTCCGAGCGGAAGTATTTGATGGCACTGCCCAGCGGCTCGACGGCACCCGGTGCGTGAGCACAGAAGGTACGGCCTGGGCCGAGGAAGTTGACCAGCCCCAGCAGCGTCTCGATGTCTTCGGCGCGGCCCTGGCCTTTTTCCAGTGCGCGCAGCATCTTCACGCTCCACGGCAGGCCGTCACGGCATGGGGTACACCAGCCGCACGATTCGCGGGCGAAGAACTCTTCCATGTTGCGCAGCAGCGACACCATGTTGATGCTGTCGTCGACCGCCATGGCCAGGCCAGTACCCATACGGGTGCCGACCTTGGCGATGCCACCGGCGTACATTTGCGCGTCGAGGTGCTCGGGCAGCAGGAAGCCGGTACCGGCGCCGCCTGGCTGCCAGCACTTGAGCTTGAAGCCATCGCGCATTCCACCGGCGTAGTCTTCGAACAGTTCGCGCGCGGTAACGCCGAATGGCAGCTCCCACAGGCCTGGGTTCTTCACCTTGCCGGAGAAGCCCATCAGCTTGGTGCCATGGTCTTCGCTGCCTTCGCGGGCCAGCGACTTGTACCAGTCGTTGCCGTTGGCGACGATGGCCGGGACGTTGCACAGGGTTTCGACGTTGTTCACGCAGGTCGGCTTGCCCCACACGCCAACGGCGGCAGGGAAGGGCGGCTTGGAGCGCGGGTTGGCGCGGCGGCCTTCCAGCGAGTTGATCAGCGCGGTTTCTTCACCGCAGATGTAGCGGCCGGCACCGGTGTGCACGAACAGCTCGAAATCGAAACCGCTGCCCAGGATGTTCTTGCCCAGCAGGCCGGCGGCCTTGGCTTCATCGATGGCGCGGTTGAGGTTCTTCGCTGCGGTGGTGTATTCGCCACGCAGGAAGATGTAGCCGCGGTAGGCCTTCAGAGCGCGGGCGCTGATCAGCATGCCCTCGACCAGCAGATGGGGCTGTTGCTCCATCAGCATGCGGTCCTTCCAGGTGTTCGGCTCCATTTCGTCCGCGTTGCACAGCAGGTAGCGGATGTTCATGGATTCGTCTTTGGGCATCAGGCCCCACTTCACGCCAGTTGGGAAGCCTGCACCGCCACGGCCCTTGAGGCCGGAGTCCTTGACGCTTTGCACGATATCGTCGGCGGACATCTGCGCCAGCGCCTTGCGGGCTGCGGCGTAGCCGTTCTTCGATTCGTACTCGGCCAGCCAGACCGGCTCGCCGTCGTCACGCAGGCGCCAGGTCAGCGGGTGGGTTTCGGCCGAGCGCGCGATGCGGTTGGCCGGGCCGAAGGAAGTAATGGTCATACGTAACCCTCCAGCAGTTTGGAAACGCCAGCCGGCTGCACATCGCCAAAGGTGTCATCGTCGATCATCAGGGCCGGTGCCTTGTCGCAGTTGCCCAGGCAGCACACGGGCAGCAGGGTGAAGCGACCGTCGGCGGTGGTCTGGCCGAGGCCGATGCCCAGCTCGCTCTGGATCTGGCTGACCACCGACTCATGGCCGCCGATGTAGCAGACCATGCTGTCGCACACGCGGATGATGTGGCGGCCGACCGGCTGGCGGAAAATCTGGCTGTAGAAGGTGGCGACACCCTCGACGTCGCTGGCCGGAATGCCCAGCACTTCGCCGATGGCGTGGATGGCGCCGTCCGGCACCCAGCCACGCTCCTTCTGGACGATCTTCAGGGCTTCGATGGACGCCGCGCGCGGGTCCTCGTAGTGATGCATTTCGTGCTCGATGGCCGAGCGCTCGGTTTCGCTCAGGGCGAAACGGTCTGTCTGGATAAGCGTGCTGTTCATGCTTAGCGGTCCACGTCAGCCATAACGAAGTCGATACTGCCCAGGTACGCAATGAGGTCGGCGACCATGCTGCCTTTGATCACCGATGGGATCTGCTGCAGGTGCGGGTAGCTCGGGGTACGGATCCGGGTGCGGTAGCTCATGGTGCCGCCATCGCTCGTCAGGTAGTAACTGTTGATGCCCTTGGTCGCCTCGATCATCTGGAACGACTCGTTGGCCGGCATGACCGGGCCCCACGAGACTTGCAGGAAGTGCGTGATCAGGGTTTCGATGTGCTGCAGGGTGCGCTCTTTCGGCGGCGGCGTGGTCAGCGGGTGATCCGCCTTGTACGGGCCTTCCGGCATGTTGCGCAGGCACTGATCGATGATGCGGATACTCTGACGCATCTCCTCGACACGGACCATGCAGCGATCGTAGGCATCGCCGTTGTGGGCCAGCGGGACTTCGAATTCGAAGTTTTCGTAGCCGGAGTAAGGGCGGGCTTTACGCAGGTCGAAGTTGCAACCGGTGGCGCGCAGGCCGGCACCGGTGGTGCCCCATTCCAGCGCTTCCTTGGTGTTGTACGCGGCAACGCCGATGGTACGGCCCTTGAGGATGCTGTTTTGCAGGGCGGCCTTGGTGTATTCGTCGAGGCGCTTGGGCAGCCACTCGACAAAGTCCTTGACCAGCTTGTCCCAGCCACGTGGCAGGTCGTGGGCGACGCCACCGATGCGGTACCAGGCCGGGTGCAGGCGGAAACCGGTGATCGCTTCGATCACGGTGTAGGCGCGCTGGCGGTCGGTGAAGGTGAAGAACACCGGAGTCATGGCGCCGACGTCCTGGATGTAGGTGCCCAGGAACAGCAGGTGGCTGGTGATGCGGAAGAACTCGGCCAGCATGATGCGAATCACGTCGACCTTCTGCGGCACCTGGATGCCGGCCAGCTTCTCGACCGCAAGCACGTACGGCAGGTTGTTCATCACCCCGCCGAGGTAATCGATACGGTCGGTATAGGGGATGAAGCTGTGCCAGGACTGGCGCTCGGCCATTTTCTCGGCGCCACGGTGGTGGTAGCCGATGTCCGGTACGCAGTCGACGATCTCTTCACCGTCCAGCTGCAGGACGATACGGAACGCACCGTGCGCCGAAGGGTGGTTGGGGCCGAGGTTGAGGAACATGTAGTCCTCGTTGGCGCCCTGACGCTTCATGCCCCAGGCTTCCGGGTTGAAACGTGCCGATTCCTCTTCAAGCTGCTGCTTGGCCAGGGTCAGGCTGTAGGGGTCGAACTCGGTCGCACGGGCAGGGTAGTCCTTGCGCAGCGGGTGACCTTCCCAGGTCGGCGGCATCATGATGCGGCTGAGGTGCGGGTGACCGGCAAAGTCGATGCCGAACATGTCCCAGACTTCGCGCTCGTACCAGTTGGCGTTCGGCCAGATGCCCGTCACGGTCGGCAGGTTCAGGTCGCCTTCGCTGAGCGACACCTTGATCATCACGTCGCTGTTACGCTCGATCGACAACAGGTGGTAGAACACGCTGAAATCGGCGGCTGGCAGGCCACGGCGCTGGGTGCGCAGGCGCTCGTCGACGCCATGCAGGTCGTACAGCATGCTGTAGGGCTTGGCGACGCCGCGCAGGAAGCTGAGCACCTCTTTGAGCTGGGCGCGTTTTACCCACAACACGGGCATGCCGGTGCGGGTTTCCTGGGCGACGAATGCTTCGGCGCCAAAACGGTTGTTCAGTTCGACGACCACATCCTGGTCGTCAGCCTTGTAGGGCGGAATAAAAATAGCGTTGTCCGCTGTCATGGTCTCGGTCGCTTTGGGTCAACGTTAAGAATGAAGCCAGGCCGCCGGCTCCTTCGGGAGCGGGCGGCAGGTCGCTGGATCAGACTTCGTCGGGGCTGCGCAGGTTGGTTACTGCAATGCGCTGCTCACGACGCAGGTCTTTCTGGGCTGGCATCTCGGCACGGTAAATACCTTGATCACCAACAACCCAGGAAAGCGGGCGTCGTTCTTGGCCGATCGACTCCTGCAGCAGCATCAAGCCTTGCAGGAAAGCCTCAGGGCGTGGCGGGCAGCCAGGCACATAGACGTCCACGGGGAGGAACTTGTCGACCCCCTGAACGACCGAGTAGATGTCGTACATACCACCGGAGTTGGCGCACGAACCCATGGAAATGACCCACTTCGGCTCGAGCATCTGCTCGTACAGGCGCTGGATGATCGGCGCCATCTTCACGAAGCAGGTACCGGCAATGACCATGAAGTCGGCCTGCCGCGGCGAGGCCCGGATGACTTCGGCGCCGAAGCGGGCGATGTCGTGGGGTGCCGTGAAGGCCGTGGTCATTTCCACGTAGCAGCAGGACAGGCCGAAGTTGTACGGCCAGAGGGAGTTTTTGCGACCCCAATTGACCGCGCCACGCAGCACATCTTCAAGTTTACCCATGAAGATGTTCTTGTGGACCTGGTCTTCTAGCAGTTGATCGGTGACGGTTTCCCGTTCACCGACCGGGTACTGCTCGTTGGGCGCATCCGGATCGATTCTGGTGAGATTGTATTGCATGCCAAAGCCTCATTGTTTCAGCTTCGCTTGCCGCTTGCGGCGACCTTCGGGAGCCCAATCAAGTGCCCCGACGCGCCATAGGTAGACAAGACCTGCCAACAGAATTGCTATGAAAACGAGTGCTTCGACGAATCCGGTCCAGCCGCTTTCGCGGACGGACACAGACCATGCAAAGAGAAAGAGGGCTTCGATATCGAAGATCACGAACAGCATCGCGACCAGATAGAATTTGGCGGACAGGCGCAGGCGGGCGCTGCCGACGGGCAGCATGCCGGATTCGAAGGGTTCGTTCTTGGCGCGGCCCCAGGCCTTGCTACCGAGCAGGCTGGACAGGCCGAGCATGAAGGCGCACAGGCCGACGACACCCAGGAGGAAGATGGCAAAGCCCCAGTTGTGGGCGATGAGTCCTGTCGAATCGGACATGCTAGAGATCCTTATACAGAGACCCAGCTCTGCAGTCTGAAATAAGTGTAGAGCGGCGACTTGGCGTCGCACATGCAGTGACCAAATGTCGCAGCCGAATCAATCCCGCTGATTTTATGGGTAAACCTGGTGCAAGTAAAATTTCTGTCGCAAATTTATTCGTAGGATTAAGTACAAAAATCGTTCGTAACTGGCTGAGAGCCTTGAGATTCGGGCATTACGTGCGGTTTTGTTAATTATGTTTCTTGCGGCGGGTAACGAATTGTAAGGCCAGTAATGATAATTAATATCATTTGAGCTGCGGCCTTCGAATTTGGCTGTTCTGCGCCTTGTAAAGTTCATCTGGCGATTCCCCCTACTTGTAATTGCAAAAAACGCTTGTTCTAGCAGCTTTCGCTACTGCGCGCACCGCTCTGGGTCAATACTTTATCGGTTGAGCGATGACCGACTGATGAAGCGATGGCCCATTGGCCGAGCCAGTAGGCGAGGATGATCAGGTACGGTGCGGCGGCGAACGGGCTGACGAAGCGGTCGATACCGATCAGGCTGTCGGAGAATACGAACAAGCCGGCACCCAGCGCGGCCGGGGCGTTGCAGGCCAGGGCACGCCAGAGCATCGCACTGATGGCCAAGGTGTACAGCGTGACCGGGATCAGCAGCGGGCCGAGGCCATGGCTGGTCAGCACGCCTAGCAGTGTGATGCCAGCGATGGCGCTGAATGCCAGCGCAGGCAAGGCAGGGCGCAGGGTAATGCCGCAATAGGCGCGCAGGTAGGCCAGGTGGGCGCAGAGGAAGGCGACCAGGCCAAACACGAACAGGTCCGCAGGGATGGCCAGCAGGATGTCGCCGAGTACCGAGAAGCCCAGGCCGATCGAGATCCACGTGCGATAAGGCGAGACCGGGGTGTTGCGCAGCCAGGCAATCAAGGCCAGCACCGGGATGGGTTTGGCCATGAGGGCGAGCAGGGTGTTGTCGCTGGCCAGTGCATATATATAGAGGGCAGCGGCGGCCAGGGCGAAAATCATCAGGTGGCTTGGACGAGGCATGGGCGGTCCTTGCTGCTGGGCTGCCCCAAGCATAGACCTGATCTGGGGTTTTGCCGGTGATGCCTTGGGTTGTGTTAGGGCTGCCGTGGGCTTGGCGAAAGGAATGCGGGGGGCTGTGAGATCGAGCGCCGCCCGCGCGGCGCATCGCGAGCTGCGCTCGCTCCTACGTTTGTTTC
Organism: Pseudomonas sp. YQ_5; assembly: GCF_043103305.1. Classification (NCBI taxonomy): domain Bacteria; kingdom Pseudomonadati; phylum Pseudomonadota; class Gammaproteobacteria; order Pseudomonadales; family Pseudomonadaceae; genus Pseudomonas; species Pseudomonas sp. YQ_5. Next base: position 23,665 of record NZ_JBICJS010000071.1, read on the forward strand.
GGGCCAGTCATGCCTGTGGGCGCGCGCGCGACCGCCTTTTTGGTACGGCGCGATACTACGCCATGCGCCAAGGCGTACGCGCGCAAATCCCTCAGGATTAATTGGCCCGAAACAAACGTAGGAGCGAGCGCAGCTCGCGATGCGCCGCGCGGGCGGCGCTCGATCTGCGTATCACCACAAAATTCAAACCGATCATTGCGCCGCCCTGACGTAATCGCGCTTAAATCACCTGTTTGCCTCGATGCATGAGCCGGAGGCGCTACGGGCATGGCTTGATCGGCATTGATTCCGGTGCGGATACTCGCTGAACCTCGGCCTTTGCACCAAGGCTAGAGCGATGCATCGCCTGGGTGGGCCTCTTCGCGGGTAAACCCGCTCCTACAGGCGACTGCGCAAGCTATTCAAAACCTGAGCAAGGCAGTTGCTCCTACAGGTTCTGTGCATTTCCGGTCGGGCCGGTGCAGACAAAAAACAAAGGCCCAGGGCTTCACAGCCCCGGGCCTTTGTTCAACCGCAAGCCACTATCAGTGGAACTGCTCTTCCTCGGTCGAACCGGTCAGTGCAGTCACCGACGAAGCGCCACCCTGGATCACGGTGGTCATGTCGTCAAAGTAGCCGGTGCCCACTTCCTGCTGGTGCGCGACGAAGGTGTAGCCCTTGCTGGCGTCAGCGAATTCCTGCTCCTGCAGCTTCACGTAGGCGGTCATGTCGTTGCGGGCGTAGTCGTGCGCCAGGTTGAACATGCCGTGCCACATGTTGTGGATGCCGGCCAGGGTGATGAACTGATGCTTGTAGCCCATGGCCGACAGTTCGCGCTGGAACTTGGCGATGGTGGCGTCGTCCAGGTTTTTCTTCCAGTTGAAGGAAGGCGAGCAGTTGTAGGACAGGATCTGGTCCGGGTACTCCTTCTTGATCGCCTCGGCGAAGCGGCGGGCTTCGTCCAGGTCCGGCTTGGCGGTTTCACACCAGATCAGGTCGGCGTACGGGGCGTAGGCCAGGCCGCGGGCAATGGCCTGATCGAGGCCGGCGCGGACCTTGTAGAAGCCTTCACGGGTGCGCTCGCCAACCACGAACGGCTGGTCGTACGGGTCGCAGTCGCTGGTCAGCAGGTCGGCGGCGTTGGCATCGGTACGGGCCAGGATGATGGTCGGTACGCCCGACACGTCAGCGGCCAGGCGAGCAGCCACCAGCTTCTGTACGGCTTCCTGGGTGGGTACCAGTACCTTGCCACCCATGTGGCCGCATTTTTTTACCGAGGCCAGCTGGTCTTCGAAGTGCACGCCGGCGGCGCCTGCTTCGATCATGTTCTTCATCAGCTCGTAGGCGTTCAGCACGCCACCGAAACCGGCTTCGGCGTCAGCCACGATTGGCGCGAAGTAGTCGATGTAGCCTTCGTCGCCCGGGTTCTTGCCGGCTTTCCACTGGATCTGGTCGGCGCGGCGGAACGCGTTGTTGATGCGCTTGACCACGGTCGGTACCGAGTCGACCGGGTACAGCGACTGGTCAGGGTACATCGATTCGGCCGAGTTGTTGTCGGCGGCAACCTGCCAGCCGGACAGGTAGATGGCCTGGATGCCGGCCTTGACCTGTTGTACAGCCTGGCCGCCAGTCAGGGCGCCCATGCAGTTGACGAAATCTTTGTCGGGGCGGAAGGACGGGTGAGCACCTTCGGTAACCAGCTTCCACAGTTTTTCTGCACCCTGACGGGCAAAGGTGTGCTCAGGTTGCACGGAGCCACGCAGGCGAACGACATCGGCGGCGGTGTAGGTACGGGTCACGCCTTTCCAGCGCGGGTTCTCGGCCCAGTCTTTCTCGAGGGCTGCAATTTGCTGTTCGCGTGTCAGTGCCATGGAAATAAACCTCGTCGCATCGATCTTGGGTTAATTGTGCTGATGCTCTGGGCAGATCAGGTGCCTGGCGGCTGTCCTGTTCGCAGGTTGCGGCGGCGAACGCGAAGGCTCGAAGGGGAAGGTTGGGCAGGCCAGGCGAGGGTGTGCTCCGGCAGGTCGGCTCGTGGTTGCCTTGCTGCGGTGCTACGCGATTGCCAGTACTGCGGTGATGCGCTTCCGTCCCTCGGGACAACTTCTTCGTTGCAGTCGCAATCCCGTCGAACCGCCTTGTGGGCCGTATAGACACGAGGCGCCTCCAAGGGTGGAAGGAGCGCGCCCCGAAGGCCCTTGCCAGGGCCCCTGATTAGCGGGAGCGAGGCCATCATGCCCTTGGGAAAAAGACCCTGTCAAATGTTTTGTAGTGCTTTTTTGTGGTTACTACATCTTTGGTCTAATGCGACTTGGCAGTCAGTTTGAAGGCCTTTGGTCGAAGCCTTGAATTGTCTGAGATCAGTCAACAAGGTCGACTTTGACACGCAATGTCATGTTTTCACCCCGTTGGGTGCTGTACGTATGGCTTGACGCGCTGCGGTCGGCTTGGCTCTGCTGATTGAACCCCGCGAGGGTGATCCACTCGCCGAGCTTGCCAGTGACGGTCGTGTCGGTACTTTGTACTTTCACTACATCTGCACGTTCCTGGCTGATGCGGTCATTATTGCTGCTTATTTGCAGACGAACCGTTTCGCCGCTCAGGCTGGGGGTCACGTAGAAGCCTTGGGTCACGTTGCGGTATTCGGTGTTGCTTTGAATGCGCCCATAGCCGTCTGTGCTGGTGCTGGTAATGGGGATGCTCTGGCCCACCTGGATCAGTGCCGGTTGCCCTTCGCTGGCTTGTACCTGCTGCATGCCGCCGTCGCGGTTGCTGGTGCCGTAGTGAATGACGCGTGCGTTGCCGCGGTTGTCCTGGAAGTTGCTGTCATTGTTGTCGACGCTGATCAGCAGGCGTTTGGGCGCGGTATCCAGCTGTTGCAGCAGGGCGCGCAGGTCGTCGATGCGCTCGGGGCTGGCGTTGACGATCAGTTTGTTCTCGAAGGCGCTGACCGTGCCGTCCTTGCCGATGAATGCCTGCAGGGCGGGCAGCAATTCGGCGCTGCTACGATGCTGAAGTGGCACCACCTCGGTGGCAGCATGGGCACTGAGGCTGGCGGCCAGCAACAGGGAGGCGAAAAGGGGGCGTAGCGGCATGTCCATGATCTCCGCAGGTGAAACCAACATGATGGCAAACTTGCTGACTTTTTGCCGGATCTGGATCACGCTGGCACTGTTGCAGAGGGTCGTTTTATCCTGATTTATCTTGTAGGCTATAAATTATAGTAGGCAAGATAATTGAGGTTAATTGAATGTCTCCCGTTCGCCCGCTCCTGCGCCGTAATCAGTTGGCCAACGCACTGGCCCAAGACTTGGCCGGCGAGTCTTTGGTCGATTACAGCTCGGGCATGTTCCTGGCCGCGCCCCGGCGTACGGGCAAGAGCACCTTCCTCAACAACGACTTCATACCAGAATGCATACAGCGCGGCTGGCTACCGGTTTATGTCGACCTGTGGTCGGATCGCGACGCCGCCCCTGCGCAGCTCATCAGTGGCGCCATCGGTACTGCGCTGGCCAGATTCGAAGGTGCGCTGGCCAGGACTGCGAAAAAGGCCGGTATCGACAAGATCAACCTGCTGCGCACCCTGAGCTGGGATTTCACCCGCCCGCAACTGCCTGCGGGTACTACCCTGGCCCAGGCGCTTGCCGTGTTGCATCAAGTGTCAGGGCAGCTGGTAGTGCTGATCATCGACGAGGCTCAGCACGCCCTTAACAGCGAAGATGGCCTCAATGCGATGTTCGCGCTGAAAGCCGCGCGTGACCACCTTAACCGTGGCGACCGTCCGGACGGCTTGCGCCTGGTGTTCACGGGCTCTAGTCGCGACAAGCTGGCCAACCTGGTACTCAAGAGCAAGCAGCCATTCTTTGGTGCCAGCATCACGCCCTTTCCGTTGCTGGGGCGTGAATATGTCGAATTCATCACCGCCTTGTGGAACCGTCGTCTGGCCGACAGTAACCAGTTCAAGGTAGAGGACCTGGCATACGCGTTCGAATTGGTCGGCCGGCGCCCGGAAATGCTCAACAAACTGTTGGCCGAAGTTAGCGTCGGCCTGGGTGAGGCGGGCAACCTGGGTGAACTGCTGCGCAATGGGGCGCTGAATCATCAAGCCGGGGTGTGGAGTGACTACGAAAGTGCTTGGAACGAACTTACGCCGTTGCAGCAGGCAGTGCTGGAGGTCATGGCCGAGCGCACGCTGGGCCGGCAGCCGTTTTCCCCGTTTACCGAGCAAACCCTGGTTGAGGTCAGCCGCAAGCTGGAGCAGGCCCAGGCGGTAGCCAACGTCAACACGGCAAACGTACAGAAGGCCCTTGATGCCCTGCGCGACAAGGAGCTGGTATGGAAGGCCAATCGTGGCGAGTACGCGTTGGAGGATACTTCCATGGCCGAATGGCTCGCCCGCGACCAGGCAGTTGCCAGCCACAGGTGAACCTTTGAGGTGCCCCGTAAGTCGCACTCACAGGGAGCGCGTGGGGTGATTGCATGAAGGGTGTCCTGATCTTGCTGTTATGGCTTTGCAGTCTTGGTGCACAGGCTGCAGCGGACACGCTGCGCATCAAGCAGCTGCAGCGTTGCGGTGAGCGGGTGTTGAACTGGAGCTGGGGCATTCACCGGGTCGGGGTACGCAATGTGAAGGGCGATGAGGTCGATTCGCTGGTGCGCTCCGGGCTGGCGATGAGCGGCTACGCAAGCGCCACAGTTCCAACATCGACATGCGCGTGGATGTCAGTGCTGCTGCCTGCATACGCCCAGTGTCAGCCGAGGCTGCGCATTGCGGCACGTCGTACGCAACACCCTTGGTGACTGCCACTGTGGCGACGATGCTGTCGATCAACCCGGCACTTACCCCGGAACAGGTGCGCATGCTGTTGCGGCGCAGTGCCTTGACCCTGAGCGTCGAACAGGATTTCGAAGCGATGGATGCCGAAGACCTGACGGCGCCGATCCGGCCGCCTGAACGACCCGGGTCTGGGCCGTTCGGCACGCCTGGACATGCAGCGTGCGCTGGACCTGGCCGTGCAGAGCCTGGAACGTGTACGTTGAGCGGTGGCCGCTGTCCGACAATTTCCGTAACATTCCGCCCCTCGTTTTTAAATCGTCCTCCGGACTTAACCACAGGAAGCCCATGAAGCCCGCCCGACTACGCGCCGACCTGCTCGCCGGCCTCACCACCTCGTTCGCCTTGGTCCCCGAGTGCATCGCCTTTGCCCTGGTGGCCCACCTCAACCCGCTGATGGGCCTGTATGGCGCGTTCATCATTTGTACCCTGACGGCGCTGTTCGGCGGGCGACCGGGGATGATCTCCGGCGCTGCTGGTTCGATGGCGGTGGTGATCGTCGCGCTGGTGGTGCAGCACGGTGCGCAGTACCTGCTGGCCACGGTGCTGCTGGGTGGCGTGGTAATGATCCTGTTTGGCGTGCTGCGCTTGGGCAAGCTGGTGCGCCTGGTGCCATACCCGGTCATGCTCGGCTTCGTAAACGGCCTGGCCATCGTCATCGCCATGGCCCAGCTGGAGCATTTCAAGGACGGCGAACACTGGCTCACCGGCACGCCGCTGTACCTGATGGTCGGCCTGGTGGCGCTGACCATGGCGGTGGTTTATGTGCTGCCGAAACTGACCCGCGCGGTGCCGCCGGCTCTGGTGGCGATCCTCGGTGTCGGCCTGTTGGTGTACTTGCTCGGGCTGCCGACCCGCACCCTGGGTGACATGGCGCACATCGCCGGTGGCCTGCCTGGGCTGGCGCTGCCGGATGTGCCCTGGAATCTGGAAACCCTGAAGATCATCGCCCCTTATGCGGTGCTGATGGCCATGGTCGGCCTGCTGGAAACCCTGCTCACCCTCAACCTGACCGATGAAATCACCGAGAGCCGTGGCTTCCCGGATCGCGAGTGTGTGGCACTGGGCGCTGCGAACATGGTGTCGGGCCTGTGCGGCGGCATGGGCGGCTGCGCGATGATCGGGCAGACGGTGATCAACCTCAGTTCCAATGGCCGGGGCCGGTTGTCGGGTGTAGTAGCCGGTGTGATGATTCTGCTGTTCGTGCTGTTCCTGTCGCCGCTGATCGAGCGTATTCCACTGGCGGCGCTGGTTGGTGTGATGTTCGTGGTGGCCCAGCAGACCTTTGCCTGGGCGTCGTTGCGGGTGTTGCACAAGGTGCCGGTGAATGATGTGCTGGCGATCATTGCGGTGACCGTGGTCACGGTGTTCACTGACCTGGCCATGGCGGTGCTGTTCGGTATCATCATCGCGGCGCTCAACTTTGCCTGGCAGCATGCGCGCGAGCTGTATGCCGACACCCATGAGGACGCGGGGGGCGGCAAGCGTTATCAGTTACATGGCACGCTGTTCTTCGCCTCGACCACCTCGTTCCTCAACCAGTTCGACACGGCCGGGGACCCGGCCCAGGTCACGCTGGATTGCCAGCATTTGAGCTTTGTCGATTATTCGGCGGTTGCGGCGCTGAAAACCCTGCGCGAGCGCTATGCCAAGGCGGGCAAGCATTTGCGCGTGGTGCATTTGTCGGATCGGTGCAAGAAGCTGTTGAAGCGGGCTGGCGAGCAGCACTGAGCTTGATTGTGGCCTGTACCGGCCTCTTCGCGGGCGTGCCCGTGAAGAGGCCGGCACAGGCGATTGCATTCATTCCCCGCGGCTCTTCTTGACGATGCCGTCGGCAATGCTCGCCGGCGCCTCGGCATAGCGGGTGAACTCCATCGAGAAGCTTGCCCGGCCCTGGGTCATCGAGCGCATCGAGGTGGCGTAGCCGAACATTTCGCCCAGCGGAACTTCGGCACGGATCACCTTGCCAGCCGGCGTTTCATCACCGTCCTGGATCATGCCGCGACGTCGGCTCAAGTCGCCGAGGATGTCGCCCTGGTACTCCTCCGGCGTCACCACCTCAACCTTCATCACCGGCTCCAGCAACACTGCGCCACCTTTCTGCGACAACTGCTTGGTGGCCATTGATGCGGCGATCTTGTAGGCCATCTCGTTGGAGTCGACATCGTGGTACGAGCCGTCGAACACGGCGGCCTTGAGGTTGATCAGTGGGTAGCCGGCAAGCACGCCGTTCTTCATTTGCTCCTCGATACCCTTCTGGATGGCCGGGATGTACTCGCGCGGTACCACGCCGCCGACAATCTCGTTGATGAACTCCAGGCCTTCTTTGCCTTCATCGCCGGGAGCAAAACGGATCCAGCAATGGCCATACTGGCCGCGGCCGCCGGATTGGCGAACGAAGCGGCCCTCGATCTCGCAGGTGTTGCGGATTTTCTCGCGGTAGGCCACCTGCGGCTTACCGATGTTGGCCTCGACGTTGAACTCGCGGCGCATGCGGTCGACGATGATGTCCAGGTGCAGCTCGCCCATGCCCGAGATGATGGTCTGGCCGGTCTCTTCATCGGTACGCACGCGGAATGAGGGGTCTTCCTGGGCCAGCTTGCCCAGCGCGATCCCCATTTTTTCCTGGTCGGCCTTGGTTTTCGGCTCTACTGCTACGGAAATCACCGGGTCGGGGAAGTCCATGCGTTCGAGAATGATCGGCTTGTCCATGTCGCACAGGGTATCGCCGGTGGTCACGTCCTTCATGCCGATCAGTGCGGCGATATCGCCGGCGCACACGTCCTTGATTTCAGCGCGTTGGTTGGCGTGCATTTGCACCATGCGGCCAATGCGCTCTTTTTTGCCCTTGACCGAGTTGAGCACCGCGTTGCCTGAGCTGAGCACGCCGGAATAAACACGGGCGAAGGTGAGGGTGCCGACGAAGGGGTCGGTGGCGATCTTGAAGGCCAGCGCCGAGAACGGTTCATTGTCGTCGGCGTGGCGTTCCAGGTGCTTTTCTTCGTCGTCGGGGGCGGTGCCCTTGATTGCCGGAATTTCCGACGGGGCGGGCAGGTAGTCGATCACCGCGTCGAGCATCAGCGGCACGCCCTTGTTCTTGAACGATGAGCCGAGGATGGTGGGCACGATTTCGTTGGCAATGGTGCGCTGGCGCAACCCGGCCTTGATCTCTTCGATGCTCAGATCCTCGCCATCGAGAAACTTCATGGTCAGCTCGTCATTGGCCTCGGCCGCAGCTTCGATCATGTGCGCGCGCCATTTGTCGGCAAGCTCCTGCAGATCGGCGGGAATATCTTCTTCGCGGTAACTGGTGCCCTGGTCGGCATCGTTCCAGTAGATGGCCTTCATCTTCACCAGGTCGATCTGGCCCATGAAGTTTTCTTCGCTGCCGATGGCCAGCTGGATGGGGACCGGGTGGTGCCCCAGGCGCTGATCGATCTGCTTGACCACGCGCAGGAAGTCGGCCCCCTGGCGGTCCATCTTGTTGATGTAGGCCAGGCGCGGCACGTGATACTTGTTGGCCTGGCGCCAGACGGTCTCGGACTGCGGCTCGACGCCGTCAGCGCCGCTGAATACCACGACCGCGCCATCGAGCACGCGCAATGAGCGCTCCACCTCGATGGTGAAATCGACGTGGCCTGGGGTGTCGATGATGTTGAAACGGTACTTGTGGGCGAACTGCTTGGTCGAGCCTTGCCAGAACGCCGTGGTCGCCGCCGAAGTGATGGTGATGCCGCGTTCCTGCTCCTGGGCCATCCAGTCCATGGTCGCCGCGCCATCGTGCACTTCGCCCATCTTGTGGTTGACCCCGGTGTAGAACAGGATTCGCTCGGTGGTCGTGGTCTTGCCGGCATCCACGTGGGCGACGATGCCGATATTGCGGTACAGCTCGATGGGCGTTGTGCGGGCCATGGCGGACTACCTGTGGGTGGGCGGATTCCACCAAGTTAGCAGACCGGTGGAATCCTGCCCTGCCGCCGGGCTGTCAGTCGGTCTGGGCTTGCAGCATCCACTGGCCATCCACTTCGCGGGCCAGGCCGCTGGCCGGCAGCAAGGCCAGCAGACGCGCGTGCAGGGCGGCCTCGGTAAAGGTCTTGAGGGTGGTCAGGTCCAGCGCACCGACCAGGTTGAGATCAGCCTTGGTGTACGACAGCCAGGCTTTTTTCAACACCTGGGCGACGTCGCTGCCGGCGGTGCTGGCGAACCGGCGGTGCCACTGGCGGCCTTCGAAGGTGAAGTTGTGCGCGTGGCTGTAGGTGCTTTGGTCGGCGCCTTCTACACAGCGGTGGCAGTGGCATGGGCCCTCGCCGAAGGCGTTGCGCAGGTAGCTGTTGAAGTCCACGACGGGCTTGAGGGACAGGCGTTTGTCGACTTCGAACAGGTCGGCGATCAGGGGTTCTTCGGCGCTCACTCGGGATCCTCGTGTGGTGTGGCGTGCATCGGCGGGCACCCTAACAGATCGGGGCATTCAGATCACCTGTCGCAGGTGCCCTGCATACCCTGAGCAACATGCGATCCCTGTGGGAGCGGGCGTGCCCGCGAAGAGGCCAGTAGAGACAACAGAGACTGCCTGCCGTACTCTACGCGCCCCTACGCCTATACACCCACCGAGGTAACCCCGTTTGAGCACCAAGTACCCGTACATCGCCACCGTGACCATCAGCGCTGAAGACCGTGGCGGAGATACCGAGGCTTCGGAAAACCCCAGCATGCGCGTGGGTCTGGAAGCGGTGACCGAAACCCTGAAGAAGGTGCATTTCGTCGGTACGCTCGCGGCCCCTGAGAAACCGGCCACGCATATTTGCGTGACCCTGGAGAATGGCCTGACCTATTACGGCCCGATCGTCAACGGCCATGCCGAACTGGAAGGCGGCTGGATCGCCTTCGAGTCCGACATGCTCACCCCGCAAGAGCTGGGCCTGTAAGCCTCAGCTCAGTTCTGCCAGGCACTGCTCGAGGATATCCAGCCCTTCCTCGAGCACCTCGGCCTCGATGGTCAGCGGTGCCAGCAGGCGAATGATGTGCCGCGCCTTGCCGCTGGGCATCAGCAGCAGGCCCTTGGCTCGGGCCGCTTCCATCACCTGGGCCAGTTGTACCGGTGCCGGGCTGCCATCGGCATTGACGAACTCGATCCCTCGCATGGCGCCCACGCCGGTCAGGCGGCCGATGTATGGGCTCAGGCCCGAGGCCTTCCAGCGCTCATGACGGCTGACGATGGCCTGCTCCTGCCGTTCACCCCAGGTTGCAACGTTTTCGTCGGTCATCTGCGCCAGGCTGGCCAAGGCCGCCGCGCAGGCAATCGGGTTGCCTGAATAGGTGCCACCCAGGCCGCCCTTGGGCAGCGCCGCCATCAATTCCTTGCGCCCGACCACTGCACCCAGCGGCATACCGCCAGCAATGCTCTTGGCCAGCAACAGCAGGTCGGGTTCGATGCCCAGGCGCGAGAACGCGAAGCGCTGGCCGGTACGGCCGAAGCCCGACTGGATCTCGTCGATGATGATCAGGATGCCGCGCTCGTCGCAGAAGCGGCGCAGGGCTTGGGCGAAGGCCGGGTCCAGGGCAAGGAAGCCGCCTTCGCCCTGTACTGGTTCGAAGATGAACGCCGCGACGTCCTCCACCGCCAGCTCGACGTTGAACAGGCGGTCCATGGCCTTGAGCGCCTGCTCGCAGGTAACCCCGGTATCCGCGCTGGGGTAGGGCAGGTGGTACACCGGCCCGGGCAGTTCACCGACCCGCTGCTTGTAGGGGGCGACCTTGCCATTGAGGTTCAGGGTGGCCAGGGTGCGGCCGTGGAAGCCGCCGTCGAACGCGATGATGGCGCGTTTGCTGGTGGCGCCACGGGCCACTTTCAGGGCGTTTTCCGCCGCTTCCGCGCCGCTGTTGGTGAGCATGCCGGCCAGTGGGTAGTTGACCGGGACGAACTGGCTCAGTTGTTCCATCAGTGCCAGATACGGGCCGTGAGGGGCCGCGTTGAAGGCGTAGTGGGTCAGGCGGGTGGCCTGAGCCTGGATGGCCTCGACTACAGCGGGGTTGCAGTGGCCCAGGTTGAGCACGCCGATACCGCCGACGAAGTCGATGTAACGTTTGCCGTCAGTGTCCCAGACTTCGGCATTACGGCCATGGGAAAGTGTGATCGGGTGAACGATGGCAATGGATTGGCTGATACTTTCCTGGTTCATGGGGCACGCGGACCTTGTTCGAGTTTCTTATTATCCAAGCGTGTCGGCAGGTTATTCCGCAAACGAATTATTCGATTGCGGTCATTCCATGGATTCGTGATCTGGCTGGTTTTTTGGGTTGGCTGTGCCGGCCTCTTCGCGGGCAAGCCCGCTCCTACCTGAGGCCGGGGCAGGTCAAATCAATCCCCCTCTGCCACCCGCTCCCGGATCCACTGCACAAAGGCCCTGATCTTGGGCACTTCGGCCGCATGCTCGGCATGCGCAATGAAGTGCCTACCGTTGCTTGCCACAGGGTGGTCCCAGGCCACCACCAGCTTGCCCTCACTCAGCTCTTCGGCCACCAGATAGCGGGGAATCAGGGCTATGCCGCAGCCGGAGATTGCAGCGCGGATGCACAGGTAGAACGTGTCGAAGCGCGGCCCGTGGTAGCTGTTCTGGCTATGCAGCCCAAGCCCCAGGAACCACTCATGCCAGGCCTCCGGCCGTGACACGCATTGCAACAGCCGGTGCTCAGTCAGCGCCTGGGCGCTGTCGAAACGGTGGCTGGCCAGCAGCTGCGGGCTGCACACGGGCACCACTTCTTCGCTGAACAACTCGATGCAGGTTGCCCCGGGCCAGGTGCCCTGGCCGAAGAAAAAGGCGACGTCAGCCTTGGCCTGAACCAGGTCGAATGGCTCCAGCTCGTTGCGCACATCCAGGTGAATGCGTGGGTAGCGGTCACCAAAACCCTTGAGCCTGGGCACCAGCCAGCGGGCGCCGAAGGTCGGCTGGGTGGCGATGCGCAGCACTTCGGTTTCGTCGCCGTAGCTGAGGATGTAGCGGCTGGATATGTCGATCTGGGTGAGGATCTTGTTCACTTCGGTGAGGTACAGCGCGCCGGCCGGGGTCAGGTGCAGGCGCCGGCGAATGCGCTGGAACAGCGAGTGCGAGAGCATGTCCTCAAGCTGCGCGACCTGCTTGCTGACGGCGCTCTGGGTCAGGTGCAGTTCCTGGGCCGCGCGGGTGAAGCTGAGGTGGCGAGCGGCCGCTTCGAAGCACTGAAGGGCGGTGGTCGAAGGCATCAGGCGTTTGGACATGACGGGCGAATACCGAGCAAAAAAGGAAGGAGTTCATTCCATAAAGGAATTATGTGGTTCGAAAAGGTCGTTTGTTGACCCCGGCCTATAGATTAATACTGACCTGGATCAACGATTACAACCGGTCATGCGAAGAGGAGGTCAATACCCGCTTCCGTCATCTGCAAAACAACAACAACACACATCAGAAATTTATAAGAATTCTGCTCAGACCTTCAGCCGCTTTGCTGCGGCCGACCCATTCGAGGGGTCTTCATGGCTTCGCAAGACAACAAGAAACAGCGCTCACTGCAGCACGGCCTGACTTCCCGTCAGGTTTCCATGATCTCCATTGCCGGCATCATCGGCGCCGGGTTGTTCATCGGGTCCTCCAACGCCATTGCCACCGCCGGCCCGGCCATCCTCATCTCCTACGCCATGACTGGCCTGCTGGTCTTGCTGGTGATGCGCATGCTGGGTGAAATGGCCATCGCAAACCCCAACAGCGGCTCATTTTCCACCTACGCCTCGGAAGCCATTGGCCCTTGGGCGGGCTTTACCATCGGCTGGTTGTACTGGTGGTTCTGGGTGTTGATCATTCCGGTGGAAGCCATTGCCGGTGCTGACATCCTGCATGCCTACTTCCCTGGCGTGCCTTCCTGGCTGTTCGCTTTCCTGATCATGCTGGTGCTGTCCTGCACCAACCTGGTCAGCGTGAAGAACTTCGGTGCCTTCGAGTACTGGTTCGCGCTGGTCAAAGTGGTCGCGATCATTGGCTTCATCGTGGTCTGCACCTTGGCGGTGTTCGGCTTCTGGCCGCTGGCGGAGGTGTCCGGGGTCAGCCGGCTGTGGGACAGCGGTGGTTTCATGCCCAATGGGTTCGGGACGGTGCTTGGGGGCGTGCTGATCACCATCTTCTCGTTCTTCGGTGCCGAAATCGTCACCATCGCGGCTGACGAAACCGCCAACCCGAAAGACAAGATTCGCCGCGCCACCAACCTAGTGGTGTACCGCATCGCCATCTTCTACCTGGCGTCGATCTTCCTGGTGGTGTCGCTGGTGGCCTGGAACGACCCCGGGCTGAAAGCGGTAGGGTCGTTCCAGCGTGTACTGGAAGTGCTGAACGTGCCGGGCGCCAAGCTGCTGGTTGACCTAGTGGTGCTGGTGGCGGTGACAAGTTGCATGAACTCGGGGCTCTACACCGCGTCGCGCATGCTCTATTCGCTTGGCGCGCGTGGTCAGGCGCTTAGCGTGACCAAGCGCATCTCCGGTTCCGGCGTGCCGACCGTGGCGGTGATCTTCTCCACCCTGGCAGGTTTTGCAGGCTGCTTCGTCAACTACGTGTTCCCGGGCAAGGTGTTTGGCTTCCTGCTGTCGACCACTGGCGCCATCGCCTTGCTGGTGTACCTGGTCATTGCCGTGTCGCAGCTGCGCATGCGTGCCCGTGCCGAGCGTGAAGGGCGCCCGCTGGAGCTGAAGATGTGGCTGTTCCCATGGCTGACCTGGCTGGTGATCGGCACCATCGTCATGGTGCTGGGCTACATGCTGTTCAGCGATGCCTACCGCTACGAAACGCTGATGACCGCAGGTGTGACCGGGTTCATCCTGCTGGTTTCGCTGACCCAGCGGCGTGCCAGGATGGTTGCCCAGACGGCCTGATGTTTCTGCTTTAATGGGGGCGTTGCGCGCCCCCATTCCAACAAGCACAGGAAGCGTATGACTGATCACACACTTTCCCTTCAAGCCCTCGCGGCGCCTGAGGGTACCTGCTACGGCTGCGGCTGTTCCCACCCCAGCGGCCTGCACCTGCAAAGCCACTGGGACGCCGACGGTGTTCACCTGGTGTGCCGACACTCGCCCGACAGCACCTTCATCGGCTGGCCTGGCCTGGTTTACGGTGGCCTGCTGGCGATGCTGGTCGACTGCCACTCCAACTGGACGGCGATGGCCTACCACTACCGTAACGAAGGCCGCGAGCCGGGCAGCCTGCCACGTATCGACTGCGTTACCGGCACGCTCAACCTGACCTACCTGAAACCTACACCGATGGGTGTAGAGCTGTTGCTCAAGGCGCGTGTCGAAGGTGAAGTGGGGCGCAAGAGCCGGGTCATCTGCGAAGTCTGGGCAGAGGATGTACTGACTGTGACCGCCGACTCCGTGTTTGTCCGCGTCGATACCGAAAAGCTCAAGCTCAAGGCTCACGGCCAGGCCTGAGCTGTTAACGCTGATGAGTGGTCGGTGATGGTCAGCGGCTGGGGATGTCTCTAGAGTGACAGGCCCACTCCCTGCTCAAACATTGAAAGGTCTGCGCTCCTAGACGGTGGCGGACGCACATCGATAATCGGGAGAAATCGTGGGGCCGCTTTGCGGCCCTTTCGCGATGCAAGGCCGCCCCACAGAAGACAGCGTACGGGTTCAGAAGATGTGGTTCAGCAGCCAGTACAGGCTGCCAGCCAACAGCATTGCCGCTGGCAAGGTCAGCACCCAGGCTATCAGCAGATTGAACAACGTGCGCTTCTGAATCCCCGACCCATTGGCCACCATGGCCCCGGCCACCCCCGAACTCAGCACATGCGTGGTCGACACCGGCAGCCCGAACATATCTGCTGCGCCAATGGTGCACATCGCCACCACTTCGGCCGATGCGCCTTGGGCATAGCTGAGGTGGGTCTTGCCGATCTTCTCGCCAACGGTGACCACAATACGTCGCCAGCCAACCATGGTCCCCAGCCCCAGCGCGATGGCTACAGCCACCTTCACCCACAGCGGAATATACCGGGTGGCGTCGTCCAGCTGGGCCTTGAACAGCTGCACTTGGCTGCGGGTGTCGGCATCGAATGTCACCAGGTGGTTTTTCTCCATGAGGCGAATGGCTTCACTGGTCAGGTACATGTCATTGCGCACGTTGGCCATGGCTTCAGCCGGTATGCGCTTGAGCGAGCCATAGCCTTTGACCTCTTCGCCGATCATCCCGGTCAGCGCCGCCAGTGCTGGTGCCAGGTGCGGGCTGGCCTTGGGTTCGGCAATGAACAGGGTCAGTACTTGGCGCGGGTCAGCCGGGGCCGCTTGCGGGGCGCTGCGTACCAGTGCCTGGCGCGTTACCTCGGCGACAGCGGAGAACTGCAGAGCCTGCTCGTTGGGCATGGTCTTGTTCAGCGCGTAAGCCATTGGCAGGGTGCCGACCAGAATCAGCATGATCAGCCCCATGCCTTTCTGGCCGTCGTTGGAGCCGTGGGCAAACGATACCCCGGTGCAGGTCAGAATCAGTAGGCTGCGGATCCACCACGGTGGCGGTGTCTGGCCTTCCGGTGCCTGGTACAGGGCCTTGCGTTTGACCAGCGCGCGCAGGGCCAGCAGCAACAGGGCTGCGCAAGCAAAACCGATCAGCGGTGAGAACAGCAGGGCATAACCCACCTTGCTGGCCTGGGCCCAATCCACGCCGCTGGTGCCGTCTCGCCCATGCATCAGCGCATTGGCCACGCCCACGCCGATGATCGAGCCAATCAGGGTGTGCGAGGACGATGCCGGCAGGCCCAGCCACCAGGTGCCAAGGTTCCAGATGATCGCCGCCAGCAGCAGGGCGAAAACCATGGCAAAGCCGGCCGAAGAGCCGACCTGCAGAATCAGCTCTACCGGTAGCAGGGCGATGATGCCGAACGCCACCGCGCCACTGGAGAAAAGCACGCCCAGGAAGTTGCACAGCCCAGACCACACCACCGCGACCGGCGCTGGCAACGAATGGGTGTATATCACTGTGGCTACCGCGTTGGCGGTGTCGTGGAAGCCGTTGACGAACTCGAAGCCCAGGGCAATCAGCAGCGCCAGGCCCAGCAGAAGGAACGGTGTGGCCGTGGTGATGACCGTACCGCTTGCGGTCACATCCTGCTTGAGGCTCCAGGCGGTGTAGGCGATACCAGCCAGCAGCAGGCTGAAGAACAACGTTAAGGTGGCACGCCCAGGCTTGTGGGAGAGCTGCGGGCGGGCGTCGTGTTGGGCCAGTAGTGGGCTGCTGGCCACTGACGGGGTTGCCATGGGGGCTCCGGTTGGCGTTGGGCGATAATGCCGAAGGCCTTGAGCATAGAAACAATTCGTAACCCGGCCGTGACCTCGGTCAATGAATTATCTAGGCTCAAGACAGACGGTAATGGCAGGAGACGCCCATGATTCGCTGCAAGCGTGTCTATGATGCGGTTGGAGATGAAGATGGCCAGCGTGTACTGGTCGACCGCCTGTGGCCGCGCAACAAACGCAAGGAAGACCTCCATGGGCAGTGGTTGCGCGAAGTGGCACCTTCGAATGAATTGCGTAAGGGTTTCCACCAGGGGGACGTGGATTTTGCCGGTTTTACCCAGCTTTATCAGCAAGCGCTGGCGGCCCACCCCGAGCACTGGTATCCGCTGCTGGACATGGCCAGGAAGGGGACGCTGACATTGCTGTATGCCGGCAAGGACAGCGAGCACAACAATGCCCGGGTGCTGGCCGTCTGGTTGGAAAGCGAACTGGACCGGTGTGGCCCTGGCAGTTCGCCAGTTTGTTATGCCCAATGAGCGCGATGCGATGCCCTTACAGTTGATTCCCGCCCAAGACATCCACTGCACCTTCGCCCGCGACCTTACGCGCCGCGCCATGTTGCCCTACTACCGTGAATACGACCTGCTGTGGATCGAAGAAGCCTTCGACGCAGCCTGGGGCTGGCGCGAGCAGTGGCTGGTGATCGAAGACGACACCCTGTTGGGTTTTTGCAGCCTCAGCCAGGACCGCCAGGCACTGTTCATCCGCGAGTTGCACCTGTTGCCTGAACACCGTGGGCGAGGCGTCGGTAGCTGGGTGCTGGAAGAACTGGCGCTATGGGCCAGTCAGCGGCGCCTTCCCTTGTTGCGGCTGATGGTGTTCCGCAGCAACCCGGCCCGCCTGCTGTACCAGCGTCACGGCTTCGTCGAGATGGGTGAAGACGAATGCTTTGTAAGGATGCAGCGAGATATCAACATAGTAGCTAAATGATGGCTTGTCGCGACCGCAGCGCATGGGCATAGTGGATCCAAACGTTTACGGCTGCCTGCAGGCGGGTAGACCGTGTTGAGGATATTAGGGAAAAGGAGAAGCCTCTATGAACGGAATCGGTCCGCGGCTGCGGGAAGAGCGTGAGCGGCTAGGTATGACCCAGCGTGTATTTGGCGATATCGGTGGGGTCGAGCCCAACGCTCAGGGCAAGTACGAAAGCGGTGAACGCACACCGCGGGTCGATTACCTGGCGGCATTGGCGGCCAGGGGGGTGGATGCGCAGTACGTACTCAGCGGCCTGCGCACCCCGACAGCGCTCGAAGGTTTGAGCGCGGATGAGTCCGGTTTGCTGGGGGCTTTTCGGGAATTACCGTTGGACGATCAGGCGGCGCTCTTGCACCTTTTGGGGCGGTTGGCCAACGACGCCAAGCCCCGGCAAATCGTGAGGCCTCTCACCGTCGAACGTCAGTCGTTTCTGAAGGATGCAATGCGTTAGGCCCACCGTGAAAAATTTTGTTAAGGTGGCGGGATCCAATCGCCCTGCTGACGAGGTGTGTGCTTGATTAGGGTCTTAGTGGTCGATGATCACGATCTGGTACGAACCGGTATTACACGGATGTTGGCCGACATCGACGGCCTGCAGGTGGTGGGTGAGGGAGACTCGGGCGAGTCGGCACTGAAACTGGCCCGGGAGCTGAAGCCGGACGTTGTGCTGATGGATGTAAAAATGCCCGGCATCGGCGGCTTGGAGGCTACCCGAAAACTGCTGCGCAGCCACCCTGACATCAAGGTAGTGGCGGTGACTGTGTGCGAGGAAGACCCGTTCCCCACACGCTTGTTGCAGGCCGGCGCTGCCGGTTACCTGACCAAGGGTGCGGGCCTTGACGAAATGGTCCAGGCCATTCGTCTGGCCTTTGCCGGCCAGCGCTATATCAGCCCGCAGATCGCCCAGCAGCTGGCGCTGAAACCGTTCCAGCCGCAGGGCTCTCCGTTCGACGCGTTGTCCGAACGGGAAATCCAGATTGCCCTGATGATCGTCGGCTGCCAGAAAGTGCAGATCATCTCCGACAAGTTGTGCCTCTCGCCCAAGACCGTCAATACTTACCGTTATCGGATCTTTGAAAAACTCTCGGTCACCAGCGACGTCGAATTGACCTTGCTGGCCGTTCGCCACGGTATGGTTGACGCAAGCCTGTAAAACCTCATGTCCCAAGTCTTTGATGCCAGCGCATTCCTGGCGACCTGCAGCGGTCGCCCGGGCGTTTACCGGATGTTCGACGGCGAAGCCCGGCTGCTTTACGTGGGCAAGGCCAAGAACCTGAAGAAGCGCCTGGCCAGCTATTTCCGCAAGACTGGCCTTGCGCCCAAGACCGCCGCGCTGGTTGCGCGCATCGCCCAGGTTGAAACCACCATCACCGCCAACGAAACCGAGGCGTTGCTGCTGGAGCAGAACCTGATCAAGGAATGGCGGCCGCCGTACAACATCCTGCTGCGCGACGATAAGTCCTACCCCTACGTGTTTCTGTCCGATGGCGAGTTTCCGCGGCTGGGCATTCACCGGGGGGCGAAAAAGGCCAAGGGCCGTTATTTTGGCCCGTACCCCAGCGCCGGGGCCATTCGCGAAAGCCTCAGCCTGCTGCAAAAGGCTTTTTCAGTGCGTCAGTGCGAAGATAGCTACTACGCCAACCGCACCCGACCCTGCCTGCAATACCAGATAAAACGTTGCAAAGGGCCCTGCACCGACCTGGTGACTGCCGAGGAATACGCAGAGGACGTGCGCCATTCGGTGATGTTTCTGGAAGGGCGTAGCCAGCAACTGGGCAATGAGTTGAACGCCGAGATGGAGAAGGCCGCCATGGCCCTCGATTTCGAAAAAGCTGCCGAGCTGCGCGACCAGATCGCCTTGTTGCGCCGCGTGCAGGACCAGCAGTACATCGAGGGCGGCAGCGGTGATGTCGACGTCATCGCCGCCTTCGTCAACCCGGGTGGTGCCTGTGTGCACCTGATCAGCGTGCGCGGCGGGCGAGTACTGGGCAGCAAGAACTTCTTCCCGCAGGTGGGCATCGAGGAGGAGGTGGCCGAGGTCATGGCCGCATTCCTGTCCCAGTACTACTTGGGCAACGCAGAGCGCGAGCTGCCCGGTGAGTTGATCGTCAACGTTGTTCACGAAGACTTCAATGCCATCACCGAAGCACTGCACACGCTGCGTGGCCGCGAACTGACCATCAGCCACCGGGTGCGTGGTACCCGCGCCCGCTGGCAACAACTGGCAGTGACCAATGCCGAGCAGGCGCTGAATGCCCGCCTGGCCAACCGCCAGCACATGGCTGCGCGCTTCGAGGCCCTGGCCGAAGTGCTGGGCCTGGACGAAGTGCCGCAACGCCTGGAATGCTACGACATCAGCCACTCCAGTGGTGAAGCTACCGTGGCCAGTTGCGTGGTGTTCGGCCCTGAAGGGCCGATCAAGTCCGACTACCGCCGCTTCAACATCGAAGGCGTCACCGCAGGTGACGATTATGCGGCCATGCATCAGGCCCTGACCCGCCGCTATGGGCGCATCAAGGACGGTGAGGGCAAGTTGCCCGACGTGCTGCTGGTGGACGGTGGCAAGGGCCAGCTGAACATGGCCCGCGATGTGATGCAGGAGCTGGGCTTCACCGACCTGACCCTGCTCGGTGTGGCCAAGGGCGTCACACGCAAGGCGGGTTTCGAAACCCTGTACCTGAACGATGTGCATCACGAATTCACCCTCAAGGGCGATTCATCGGCCTTGCACCTGATCCAGCAGATCCGCGACGAAGCCCACCGCTTCGCTATCACCGGCCACCGTGCCCGCCGTGGCAAGGCCCGTCGAGTCTCCAGCCTTGAAGATGTGGCTGGGGTAGGGCCCAAGCGCCGCCGCGATCTGCTGAAACATTTCGGCGGCTTGCAGGAGCTCAACCGCGCCAGTATCGATGAAATCGCCAAAGCCCCCGGCATCAGTAAAAAGCTTGCCGAATCAATTTATGCCAGCCTGCATAGCGAGTAGAATGCCGGGCTCAACTTGCGGCCAGTCGTACCGATGAATATTCCAAACCTGCTCACCGTTCTACGCGTCCTGCTCATTCCGTGCTTCATTCTGCTCTTCTATATGCCCTATGAGTGGAGCTACATGGCTGCCAGCAGCGTATTCGCGGTTGCCGCCGCCACCGATTGGCTGGACGGCTACCTGGCGCGTCGACTGCAGCAGAGCACGCCGTTCGGCGCCTTCCTCGACCCGGTGGCTGACAAGCTGATGGTGGCAGTGGCCCTGGTGCTGCTGGTGCAGACCCACGCCAACTTCTGGCTGACCCTGCCGGCGGCGGTCATCATCGGTCGCGAGATCGTGGTGTCTGCGCTGCGCGAGTGGATGGCTGAGCTAGGGGCGCGAGCACATGTGGCGGTGTCCAACCTCGGTAAGTGGAAGACTGCGGCGCAGATGCTGGCGCTGGTGATCCTGCTGGGCAACCCGCCAGCGGTAACGTTCTGGGTGATCCTGGGCTACGGGCTGCTGCTGGTGGCTGCGGGGCTGACGCTGTGGTCGATGGTGCACTACCTGTTGGCCGCCTGGCCGCACCTGCGCGAAGGTTCGGAAAAAAAATAAAAGTTTTTTGAATCAAGGGGTTGACGCTGTTTTAGAAATCGCTAGAATGGCACCCATCACGACGCGGGAATAGCTCAGTTGGTAGAGCACGACCTTGCCAAGGTCGGGGTCGCGAGTTCGAGTCTCGTTTCCCGCTCCAAATTCGATCCTCAGTGCGTCGCTAGGATCAAAAAGAAGAGGCCTTCAAGGCCTCTTTTTTTATGCCTGAATTTTATATCTCGGCTATTTGCCCCGGTTTCGACCAAACGGTCACTGGGGTCGTAGCGAAATTGCAGGGTTTTCTGGGCAGGGTCGATATAGCGCGTCAGTTGACCAGCGACATCAATTTCATAACGATCAATGCGACCGTCCGGGCGTTCGCTTTCGACCAGATAACCACGTGCGTCGTAGCGGAAGTGGGTGTGTTTACCCCGGGCATTGATGCTTTTGAGGTCGTAGCCGTAACGGTTGTGTCCCGAATAAGTCTTGCCCGTGTGGGGTAGGTCATGAAAGCGGCCGATGATTTGTTCAAGATGCGCGTTTTCGTCATTGGCGGCGTTGGACATCCCTCGGCGCTGTGTTTGGGTGAGTACCTCGGCAATCAGGTTGTCGCTGGCATCGTAACGATAGGCCTTGTCCAGCAGCGGCAGCACTTCAACCGGGGCGTCGCGGTAGTGAATAGCCTTGCCGGCCAGGCGACCGCTGGTGTCGTAGCGTGTGCGGGTGACCAGTTTGCCCTGGGTGCGCAGGACCTCGTCGTGCACCGCATCGCGCTCGAAATCGCTGATCACCCGGCCGTTCAGGTTGATCTGGTGCAGGTGCCCGCTGCCGTAGTACAGGTGGTTGAGTTCGCGTTGGTCGGGCAGGACTAGCGTCTGCAGGTTGCCCAGTTCGTCGTAGCGGTACTGCAGCAAGCCAGCGCTGTTGGTTTCGCTGAGCAGTTGCCCGTTGGCGTCGTAGGTGTAGTCGAGTTGCTGTTTTTCTCCTTTGTTGTCAGTGAAGGTGATGGACAGCAGATTGTCGGCCGCGTCGTAGCGGTAGTCGGTGGTGCCATCTTCGGTGCGCTTGCTGACAAGCCGGCCGATGGCGTCCCGCTCGAAGTCGTGGCGGATGGCAGTCGTCCGTGTCGGCGGGGCGTTGTCAGACAGCGGCGGCTGCTCGTCAGGCGAGGGCACATGGGTAAGACGAACGACCTCATCCAGCACGTTGTAGGCATAGAGGCGGCCACTGCCATCCAGGTCTTTTTGTGCCACCAGCCGGTCCAGTTCGTCCCAGCCGAAGCGGTATGACTCGTCATTCTCGTTGGTGAGTTGCAGTAGTCGACCATAGGCGTCGTAGCGGAACTTCACGCTGTAGCCCATGGCGTCCGTGCGTTCGACCAAACGGCCGCTGGGGTCGTAGCGAAATTGCAGGGTTTTCTGTGCAGGGTCGATATAGCGCGTCAGCTGACCGGCAACATCGACCTCATAGCGGTCAATGCGGCCGTCCGGGCGTTCGCTTTCGACCAGATAACCACGTGCGTCGTAGCGGAAGTGGGTGTGTTCACCCCGGGCATTGATGCTTTCACGCAAGCGGCCATGGGCGTCGTAGTGATACGAGTGCGATCCATGAGGCTTACAAGCTGTTTGCTGTTGGTGGTGACCGAGCGCGTCTCGAATTCGCGGATCTGCACGTGCGTCAGATCGAAGCAGTGGGCGATGATGCCGGCGACGGTACCCGGTGCGCGGCTGCGGCTGGCGATAACCCCGGCAAAGCTGAGCAGGCGGCTCCAGGGCAGTGTCGTGTCGCCGCGCAGCTGTTTGTCGTTCAGCCCGAGCAGGGCAAACATGTACTGGGAGAACCCGTCGCGCGCACCGGGTTGAAAACGGATGTAATAGCGGTACTTGCGCCAGATTCGGTACAGCAGGCTGAGCAGGTAGTGGTTGAAGAAGTCGAAGAAGGCCGGCCGCACGCCTACACCTTGGGCATGTTCATAGGCCACCTGTTCAAGGTAATAGGTGGGCAAGGGCGAGTCGGTACCGTGCAGCCCCATGAACGTGGTGCACACGCGATAGCGCTCATCCTCCCCGGGCATTCGCTCGGCCTTGTACACATCAGCGACGGGAAAGGTCAGGCGCGGGTCGCAGGCCAGCCGTACGCGCAGCCGGGTGGCCTCATCCGCCCAACGCGGTTCCAGGTCGTCGCCGTGCAGGCCATGCAACCGCTCCAGCAACTGGAAGAAGTTGTACTGGTGCGCGTTGGCGAGCAGCTTGTCGGCTAGATCAGCGGTTGCTTGCCGGTCTGGATGGGCCATGTGTAGTGCTCGTTGTTGGTGGTGTTGATCACTTCCAGTTGATGGAAGGAATTGATGCTGGCGTACAGGGCGAAGAAGTGCGCGAGCACGCAGCCGAACAGGTAGAGGTCGCCTTCGCAGAGGAAGGCGGTCTGGTCCAGTTTCAGCCGGGTGTGCAGGCCGCGAATGGGTTGCCCCTTGATCAGCCAGTCCATGGGCTGTGTGTAGATCTCGCGAATACCGTCGAGGCGTTTGTGGGTAGTGCGCGCTTGCTGGATGTCGTGCAACGCCGCGAAGTCGTAGGTGCGAATAACCGCCTTGAGCGGCTCGACCGACAGCAGCGACAGGTAGTTGAGCGACATGTTGGAGATCAACGCCCACTGCAACTGGCCATCCAGCACGGGCCGGTAGGGGCGGGTGGGGGCGCAGATGTTGGTATAGGTCGCCAGGGGCGGCGTGACTTCGGTGAGGACGTTGATGTCATCCACGGCCAGCGCCAGCGGCAAGTCCCTGTTGGTGCAGGTCAGGTCGATGGATGCAGTTTCAAGCTCGCCTATATAGTTGTTGGCATCGGCGCGCACGAAGGCGATGCGGTGGGTCACGCCATCGCCGCGCAGGGACTCTTCGAGTTGGTAGCGGTAGTAGAGCGCCGTGCGGCCTTGGGCATGCTCGATTTCGTGGGCGAACGATTCGAAAGGGCGAAAAGTCCGCAGGTGCTCCCCGGTACTTCCGTCAGTGGTCGTTCGGGTGCTGATGACTTCGTCGACACTGAAGATTTCGTAAGCGGACTGCGCCTCGCTTCTGGGCTTCAGCTCTACCTGGGCAGCCTCGCTGGCCAGGTCGATGGGCTCGGCACTGTGCTTGAACAGGTTGACCGCCGGGGTGCAGAACAAGCTGAAATCTTCTGAGCCAACGCGCAGGGGTTCTGGCAGTTGACGCGTGAAATGCAACTCGATGCCCACCTGCTGGCAGGCTTGTGCCGGCCATAGCTTTTCCAGGCCGGTAATGCTGAAGAAGTGGAAGCGCTTCGGGAACACGAAGTATTCCTGCAGAATCCGGTAGCCATCGAACACGTTTTGCGGGTAGGGCAGCAAGGCCTCCTCAGGGCTGAAACCTGGGAACCCGATGCTGTTGGCCGGTAGCCGGCGCACCTCGCCGTTCATGATCACGCTGACGTGTTTGAGGTATTGAGAGATCCATAGATAAAGCGTCAGAGCGGTGCGGTTGTCGCCGCTCAGGTGGAAATCCAGGCGCGTGCAGCCCAACGTATTCAGTGGCCGTTCGACCAAGGTTTGCAGGCCGATGCGAACCACAGAACTGTCGAGTGTCTGGGTTGCGCTGACGGCGCTGATTTCAAATGGATGAAGGCTCACTCCCGTGCAGGTACGAAACTCGCAGGGCACGCCGTCGACGGGTTTCGAGAACAACCTTGCACCTTTGGGAATGTGCTGTGACTGGCTGAGCGATTGTTTGCGTGGCGAGAATCGGATAATCGTGGCGCTGGGCAACGGGCGCAGGTAGTTGGGCCACAGTATCTGCAGCATGGGGTGGGTGAGTTCTGGCAGGTCATCTTCCAGCTTCAGCCGAAGTTTGGCCGTTAGAAACGCAAAGGCTTCCATCAACCGCTCGACATCGGGGTCGCTGCCCGCCTTGCCTAGCAGCCGGGCAAGCTGGGGGTTGTCCTTGGCGAAGTCGTTTCCCAACTCGTGCAGGTAACGCAGTTCTTCGCTGAATCTGTCCTTCAGTGACATGGGTCACCTCACTCGGGTGTAGCGGTTGTGTCCGTTTACCAGCAGCTCCAGCTGCAACTGCTCTGCCTGGTTGTTGACCTGCACCTGGCAGTCGAGCCTGAAATGCAGTTCCAACGGGGCGTGACAATCGGGTACCGCTTTGAGCGCGCGCACGTGGATGCGCGGTTCAAAGCGCTGGAGGGTACGGCGGATATCGGCGCTCACTTGCTGCAGCAGGTCGCCGCTGCTGACGTCATGCCCATTGAAGTCGCGCAGGCCCAGCTCGGGGCTGCTCTGGGAGCAGCCTTGGCGAGCGTTCAGCAACGTTTCGAGGTGGCGCTTTATGGCCGCGAACTTGTGCGAAGCGTTTTCCTGGCGAGACGGCTCCCGGATGGCGGACGGGTCCGCCATCAAGCGATCGAAGAAACCACTCATTGCGTGTCGAGCCGGCCTACCAGGGAAATTTCGAAGTTCGCGCCCATGTACTTGAAGTGCGGGCGCACGGCGAGCGAGACCTGGTACCAGCCCGGATCACCCGCCACGTCCGAGACCTCGACCCTGGCAGCACGCAGCGGCCGACGGCTGCGCACATCGGCCGAAGGGTTTTCCTGGTCGGCGACGTATTGCTTGATCCATTTGTTGAGTTCGGACTCAAGGTCGCGTCGCTCCTTCCAGCTGCCGATCTGCTCGCGCTGCAACACCTTGATGTAGTGGGCCAGGCGATTGACGATGAACAGGTAGGGCAGTTGGGTGCCGAGCTTGTAGTTGGTCTGTGCCTGCAGGCCTTCGGGTGTCTTGGGGAAGTTTTTCGGCTTCTGCACCGAGTTGGCTGAGAAGAACGCGGCGTTGTCGCTGTCCTTGCGCATGGTCAGGGCGATAAAGCCCTCTTCGGCCAGCTCGAATTCCTTGCGGTCGGAAATCAGTACCTCGGTAGGGATCTTGGCCTGCAGCTGCCCCAGCGATTCGTACAGATGCACCGGCAGGTCTTCGACGGCACCACCCGATTGCGGGCCGATGATGTTGGGGCACCAGCGGTAGCGGGCAAAGCTGTCGTTGATGCAGCTGGCTAACAGGAAGGCTGAGCTGCCCCACAGGTAATTGTCGTGCCGGCCGTTGATGTTCTCATCGTAATTGAAGCTGCTGATCGGCTGGTCCTGGTGATGGTAGGCGGAGCGCAGCATGAAGCGCGGCCCGGTCAGCGCGGTGTGGCGGGCATCTTCGCTCTCGCGGAACGCGCGCCACTTGGCATGCCTTGGGCCGGCGAAGATGTCTTTGATTTCCTTCAGATTGGGTAGCTCTTCGAAGCTGCTCAGGTTGAAAAACTCTGGGGAGGGTGCCGCAATGAAGGGCGCATGCGACATGGCACCGACCGACGCCATGTAGCTCAACAGTTTGATATCAGGCGAAGAGGGGCCGAAGTTGTAGTTGCCAATCATTGCCGCGACCGGCTCGCCACCGAACTGGCCGTAACCGGCGGTATAGACGTGTTTGTAAATACCACTGCAGGTAATGTCGGCGGCGTTCTCGAAATCATCGAGCAAGTCTTCCTTGCTGACGTGCAAGACTTCGAGCTTGATATTCTCGCGAAAGTCCGTGCGGTCGACCAGAAGTTTGAGGCTGCGCCACGAGGATTCAAGTTGCTGGAACGCGGGTTCATGCAGAATGGCATCCATCTGCTTGCTGAGGACCCGATCCAGCTCGGCAATCATCTGGTCGACGCGGTGTTTGTTGATCAATTGATCTGGGTCATTGTTTTTTAGAATTTCGGCAATGAAGGCGGATACACCCTGCCTGGCCACTTGGTAACCCTCTTGTGTGGGAACCAACTTGGTCTCTGCCATGATCTGGTCGAGCAAGGTGGCATTGCTCAGTGTTTCGGCCTGTGTTTCAACAGTGACAGTTGTGCTTGGCTTTGGCATGGGGACGCTCCGTTGTCTCAGTCTGCTTTTGGCGCTTCAAGCACCAGGTCGAGTTCTTGCGCGAGTTGCTTGCGGGCATGCGCGTCGTTCAGAAGCTGCTGCAGCTGTTTGCGGAAGGTGGGCACGTTGCCCAGCGGGCCTTTCAGGGCAACCAGCGCTTCACGCAACTGCAGCAGCTTGTTCAGCTCGGGCACCTGGCGTGCGATGCGATCTGGGCCGAAGTCCTGGATGGACTTGAATTGCAGGTTGACTGCCAGCTCTGCATCCGGAGTAGCGTCAAGCGCGGAGGGCACCGACATGGCCAGGCTCACATCGGCGTCATTCAACACGTTGTTGAAGGTGTGTTTATCGATGCGCATGACCTGACGGTCTTCGAGGGAGCGGCTGTCATCGAGGCCGAAGTCGCCCAGCACCATCATCTTGTGCGGCAGCTCTACCTCGGCCTGCTCGTCACCGGTGGCGGGCACATATTTGATGTTGATGCGTTCTTTGGGTGCAACGGAGCCTGAGGATTTAGTCATGGTTATATATATTTCCCAGTGTGGGTTTTATATGTAGGACGTTTCCTACAAGTAAGGCTTGTGTGTTAAACATGGGGTAAACATGATGCCTGGAGTTTGAGTTGTGAGTTGCTTAAAAACCATGCGCTTGATAATCGCCGAGCGTCGAGTTCTAATATGTAACAAAATAATTTCTTGAATAATGGTGAGTTTGTGTACTAGCCTTTTTTTGTTGTTGGGGTGGCCGGGTTAATGCTCGTGTATGTGTGCTATTGAGCGGGAGAGTTAAGGTGAGATGATTATTCGTTATGCAGGTGGCGTCGGACTTTCATTACTGTTTTTGTTAATGCCTGCCTTAACCCGCGCATCACAGGACTGCTCACGGATCGTGTCCAATATCGAGCGCCTGGCGTGTTTCGATCAGGCGGCGGGTACGCCGGGATTCACGCCGCACCGACAGTGGTCAGCGCAGGAGCTGGAGGCACCCACGGTGCGTCGCGTATTGATCCATGAGACGGGGCGGGCGCCCGAGGACTTGAGGTTTCGCCTCCGCTCTGAAGAAGGCGGGCTCATGATCTCTGCCCCTGCGATTGCTTCAGTTGCACCGCACCCCTACCTGATCATCAGCTGCGTGCAGAACATCTCGAGGTTGCAACTGGTCACCGCCCAACCCGTCGATGCCAGCCGAGTGCAGGTACGGTTGCTAGGGGAGCGGGGCGCTACTGTACCCACACCGTGGCAAGTGATGGAAAACGGCCAAGTGCTCGACGCCGGCAGAGGCTTGCCGGGTATCGAGCAGATCAGGCAATTGATCGGGGCCCATCGCATTCACGTAGAGAGCGACAACCCTGCCGTTGATGGACTCGTTTTTGACGCTCAGGGGTTGGACCCGCTTATCGACGAGGCTCGCAAGACATGTCGCTGGTAGCTGAGGTCGAGGCGCAAGAAGTCACACGGTTGCTCGCACCCATCGATACCCAGGTGCCGGCGGGACTGTTCGATGTGGAAGACGAAACCTACCAGGCCATTGACCAGGAGATGGTCAAGCTGGGTGGGCTGCAGGAAGCGTCTATCGACTGGAACTATATCGAGGAGGCCTCTGCTCAGTACCTGGAGCGACAGTGCAAGCATCTGCGGATCGTCGCGCACTTGAGCGTTGCGTGGCTGCGCAGTGGCTGTTGGGAGCGCTGGGGGTTCACCTTGGCGTTGCTGGGCGGAATGATCGACAACTATTGGGAAACCGCTCATCCAACGCCTGGCCCGAAAGGCTTCCTGACCAAGCGCAAGATCGTTGGCCTGTTGTTCAATCGCTTGATCGATGCGCTGCCGCGCCTTGATCGTTTCACGTACACCGCGGCTCACGCCGCAGCGGCGAAGCGTGCATTGGCCCGTTTGATGTGTCAGCAGCAAGCTGCCCAGCTTGACCCGGCTGTTCTGGGTGAGCTGGAGCGCCTGTTGCACAAACACACGGCGCTTGCCAATGGTATTGGCGAGCGCGATGCGCCCAAGGCGCCGGTGGAGAGCCCGCAACCTGCGCCGCAGGCTGATGTCATCGCCACGCCAAAACCCCGCATGTCGATCGGTAACGAGCGCGAGACGCGCCGAGCCATGTTGAGCATGGCCGAGCTGATCAACCAGCAGGACCCGTACGACCCTACCGGCTATCAACTGCGTCGCTTCGGCCTGTGGGCCCACATTCAGGCCGCACCGCAAACCCGGCAGGGCAGCCGTACAGAGTTGATGGCAGTACCACGGGATATTGCCAGTGACTACGAGGATGCCATCGCCGGCACCGTAATCGACGCGGCGTTGCTCCAGCGAGTTGAAAAAAGTGTGACGGCTTCTCCCTTCTGGATTCGCGGCAGCTTTCTTGCCGCAACCGCCGCGTCGCGGCTGGCGATGGGCGAAGTGGCTGAGGCCATCCGTGCGGCGACCGCTCGTTTCGTGCTGCGCATGCCTGCGCTGCAGCAGCTGTGCTTCAGCGACGGTCAGGTGTTTGTCGACGACCAATGCCTGGCCTGGCTCAAAGGGGCAGACGGGCAGTCCGAGCAAGCGGCAGCCTCCCAAGAGTTCGCCAGCCTTCGCGAAGAACTGGTCAGCCAGCTGGAAAGCGGCGGCGTAGAACCGGTGTTGCTAAGGCTGCAGGGGATGCAGGCAGATTTTCGAGCCCCTCGCGAGCGCTGTCATACCACCGTCATCGCAGCTGACCTGTTGGCCGCACGAGGCGTGTCCTGGTTAGCCCAGGACCTGTGCGCCGGGGTCGCGCGAACGATGCAGCAAACCACCGCCAGCGACTGGGAGCCCGAGGTATTCCGGCGGCTTCAACAATACGCTTCCTCCCACGTGCTGGCCGATCGGAACAAGGAGCAGGAGCCTCGATGAATCAACTCTGGAAGTACCTCAAACGTTGGGGCTGGCCGCTGATGACCCGTATCGGTCTGGCAATGCCGCTGCTACTTGGGCTTGGCGCTGTGCTGATGCTGGTTGCCATCTGGTGGCTCGGCCCGCAATGGACGTGGCGCGATCAGCAGCCGTTGGCCAGTGTGGTGCATCGTAGTGTGGCCAGCCTGGTGCTCTTGTTGATGGCGCTGTTGTGCTGGCTGGTCGTGTTGAGAACGCGCTTTCGCCGCTTGCAAGCAGAACGTCAGCAGGCAATGGACGCCGAGGCGGACCCGGCGCTACCGTTCGTTCACGCACAAGAGAAGGGGTTGAGCCAAGCGCTCGCACGCTACCTGGACAATGCCGGTGGGCGTCGCGCGCTGTACCGATTGCCGTGGTACCTCGTGCTGGGCGCCAGGCAGGCCGGCAAGAGCAGCTTTATTGACTGCACCGATCAAAGTTTCTCGTTGACCCGCATCGACAAGGCCCAGGCACGAGGCCGGCCTGCGCAGGCGCTCGCCTACCCCGTGGGATGGTGGATCAGCAATGATGCGGTGATCATCGACCCGCCCGGTACCTTTATCAGCCAGAACGGTCCCGTAGATTCGCTGAGCAGTGGCTCCAGTGACGCTGAGTCCTCGGTACCGCCTGGAACCCAAGCCAACTTGTGGCAGCATCTGCTGGATTGGCTGCAGCGCAATCGAAGCCAGAGAGCCCTCAACGGCCTGGTGCTGGTTGTCGACCTGCCTGCGCTACTGCACGGTACCGTCGAGCAACGCACGGCCCTTGCCCACCTGCTGCGCACACGTCTTTACGAGGTGAGCAGCCAGTTGGGCTCGCGCTTGCCGCTTTATGTCGTGTTGAGCAAATTCGATCTGCTGGACGGCTTCGACCAATTCTACAGCAAGCTTTCGGCCGCCAAGCGCAACAGCCTGTTTGGATTCACGTTCAAGCTGGATGCGGTCGATACCTTCGACGCTTGGCTAGGCGAGTATGGCGAACATTACGATCGGTTGCTGGAGCAGCTGTTCGAGCAGGTGATCGATCAGCTGGACGTGCCGGGTAGCCCTGCGTTGCGTTCACGTCTCTACTCACTGCATAGGCAGTTGCTCGGGTTGCGCCCAGTACTGTTGGGCTTTCTGCGCGAGACCTTGGCAAGTGACCGTTTCACCACCCCGGCGCTGGTGCGCGGTGTGTATTGGTCGTCAGTCGTCCAGCACGGTGACGTGCGCAACGCCTTTGTCCGTGAGGCGGCGCAGCCTTACAAGACCAGCCTCCCCTTGGTTGAGGGCAAGGCGCAGGGCAAGGCGTTGGCCTACTTCATTCAACAGGCCTTTGGACGGGTCATCTACAAAGAGGCCGGCCTTGCCGGCGATAACGTCAGGGTGGCTCGGCGCAAGCGCCAACTGCTGTGGGTGGGTTCTTCTGTAGGCGTTCTGGCCTTCTGCGTCGCCATCGCCAGCTGGCATCGTTACTTCGACATCAATGGCGTCAAGGCCGCCAGCGTGCTGGCCAAGAGCCGGGAGTACAGCCATCACGAAGTGGATCAGCGTCTGGACCCGACCGGGCGCAACTTGCTGGAGCCGCTGGACCAGATCCGCGATGCGGTAGCAGTGTTTGGCGACTACCGCGCTGCGTGGCCGGGTGTTGCTGATCTGGGGCTGTACCAGGGCCGTACCATC
This sequence comes from Pseudomonas sp. YQ_5, assembly GCF_043103305.1. Lineage (NCBI taxonomy): Bacteria > Pseudomonadati > Pseudomonadota > Gammaproteobacteria > Pseudomonadales > Pseudomonadaceae > Pseudomonas > Pseudomonas sp. YQ_5. The sequence goes on from NZ_JBICJS010000071.1 coordinate 54,796, forward strand.
GGGCCGACCGTGGATGAGGCGTACCTCAGCTTGTTGTCCAGGCGCTTCTTGCCTGCGTTGGCCAGCGGCGTGATCGAGGCCATGGATGCGGCGCCCCCCGGCAGCGAGCAGCAAATGACCGCGCTCCGGGTTTACCGGATGCTTGAGGATCGCCGGAACCGTCGAGCGGAATGGGTCGAGGACTGGATGGCGCAACAATGGCAACAGGCCTTCCCCGGCCAGGGGCAGCTGCAACGAGACCTCATGCGGCACCTGAAGTATGCGCTGGCCTACGCGGATACCGACCTGCCGCAGTATCGCCAGCGTGTCAGCCACGTGCAGCAGACATTGCGTAAGGTGCCGTTGCCACAACGCGTGTATGCGGGCCTGAAGCAGCAGGCCCAGGAACAGTTGCATACCGGTCTGGACCTGCGTCATCAGGTGGGGCCTGCGTTCGATGTCGTTTACCAGCTGTCTTCCGGCTCGAGCCAGGGCGACAATGGTGTTTTGCTGGCGCCAATGCTCACCGCCAAAGGCTTCAAGGAGTACTTTGAACCGCGTAGTCAGCGCTTTACGGAAATGGCCATGATCGACCAGTGGGTACTGGGGGAACGTGCTCAACTGGATTACTCCGATGCCGACCAGGCTGCGCTGAACGAGCGCCTGCGCAACCTGTACAGCGCCGACTACATCGACAGCTGGCGCCGCGCCTTGAACGCATTCTCCGTGGCGGATTTTCGAGACCTGGATCATGGCGTCACGATCCTTGAACAGTTGGCCGGGCCAGCGGCGCCGTTGCACCGATTGCTGGAGACGGTTCGCGACAACAGTTCGCTGTTATCACCGGTTAATGTTGGCGTGGCGGATGAGGCCCCTTCGCCTGTTTCGGTTAACAGCAAGCCTGAGCAACAACAGGCGCTGGTCATCCAGCGGGCGTTTGCAGGCTTGAGCGCCATGTTGCACGCTGCAGGCGAAAAACCGAGCTACTACGATGAAACCCACGCAGCCATAGTCGCCGTCCACGACTATGCCAAGGCGGTACAGGGTAGCCCAGACCGAGGCAAGGCTGCGCTGCACGCAGTGCATCAACGCTTTTCAATGACCGGGCACGACCCCATCGGCACCTTGCAACGCGTTGCCACTGGCTTGCCGGAGCCAATCAATCATCACGTTAGAAAGGTGGCAGATCAAACGGCGCAGGTGCTGAACGTTGAAGCGCTGCGCGAGCTGGAGCGGCGATGGGATGCTGAAGTCTACAGCTTCTTCCAGCAGCGCCTGGCAGAGCGCTACCCTTTCGTAGTCAGGGCACCCGACGCTTCGCTGGAAGACTTTGAGGCGTTCTTCGGGCCGAAGGGGCGACTGCAGCAGTTCCAGGATCAATATCTGAAGCTTTTCCTCAAGGACAATCTGGAAGCCTTGCAGGATGGTTTGCAGGGGCGATCCCTGATCCGTACCGATGTGATCGAGCAGCTGGAACGGGCCGATCGCATCCGCGAAACGTTCTTTGATCAGCGCGGTAACCTCAGCGTGCAGTTCAGTATCGAGCCGTTGGGGCTTAGTGCAAATCAACGCACCAGCCTGCTGGATCTGGATGGCCAGCTGATTTCCTACACCCACGGCCCAAGCCAGATCACCGGTATTGTCTGGCCCAATACCTTGGGGCAACACGTGCGCAGCAACCTGACCCTGCTCAGGCAGAACGGCAATAGCAGCAGCCTGGAGTATCGAGGGCCTTGGTCGATGTTTCGCCTGCTGAGCCGCGGTGCGCTCAATGGGCGTACGGCAACCAGCGTGGACCTGAGCTTCAAAACAGGTGATGGTGTGATGCGCTACCGGCTGAACGCGGAAAAGGCCTTCAACCCAATTACTCAACAACCGTTCAAAGGTTTTCGGTTGCCCCGAGGGTTGTTGCAACAGCCAGTCAGGGTGGCGTTGGCCGAACAGGCGGATGTGCCTGTCATGTAGGCAGGAGGCGGTGCAAAACGAAGAGCGAGCCCAGGCACGGCATGTCTGTACCCAGGCTATCGAGCAACTGAAGTCGGGCATGCGCACGGTGCATGCTCAGGGGCAGGGACGTACAGGCATGCTGAAGCGCTGATCAAGCCCAGAACCCAACCAGTACCAACGCCGCCACACCCAGCCCGACCGCAACCGAGCAGCCGCCCAGCGACAGCGCCGCCCGGCCTTGCCGATACCAGCCGTCATGGCCCAATTGGCGTGCCGGCGCCAGCAGGCTGCGCCACCGCAGTTCCGTATCGTGAAACGCCTGCAAGTTTGCCGTATCGGCATCCAGCCAGCGGCGGAAGTCGATACGCTCGCACACCGTCACCTGTGGGCTCTGCAGGCGCACATACCATTGCCCGGCCACGCTCGCCAGCACATCCCGGCGCGAGCGGCCGGCTTGCAGCGCCTGGCCCATGTTGCGCTCGATACTCGCCAGTGGCAGGTCAAGGCGCACAGCAATGCTGGCGAAGTCCAGCTGATCGAGGCGGTTAAGCAGGAATACTTGCTGTACGCGCCGTGGTAGCCGCTTCAGTGCATGCAGCAGGGCATCGTCGGCATCATGCTCGGTAGCAGGAGTGGGGTGCTCAAGGGGCAGCAGCAGACGGGTCATGGACAGCTCCTTGCTCTATAAAGGGGAGGAGGGGGCATCTTCCGTGATGCGTGGTCAGCGTAGATTAAACGAGATTGATTCTCAAGTGCTGATTCCGCAAAGTTTTGTAACGAGCGTTCACGCCCTGAAACACCTTTGCTATCATGCGCGCCATCACGATCTTCATTAGCCTGAAGAGCCAAAAAAAAGACCCGGCAAAAAGCCGGGTCAAAAACCGTGATTAGCCTGATGAGGAGATAATCTGAGAGCGACCTAAGCTTTCAGGTTATCCAGCAGATCTCGCGATCAGCTGAGTGCAATAATAATCGTTATCATTTGGCAGTCAAATGAATTTTCGCTAATTCGGTAAAAAATTTTTACCGATGCGCTCCCTTGTCCCGGCAATCGGGGCATTTGCCGTTACCTGGCTATCACGTTCTCTCCCTTCTTTCTTCTCTTTAAACCCGGTCACTCGGTGCGTTTGTGCTCCAGCAGTGCGCGAGCCATGTCCATCATGTGCATCAACGCGAAGGTCAGTTCGCGCTGACTGCCGTGCTGGTGTGTAGCGGTTTCCTGGGCGGTGGCCGCAGCGCAGCGCAGCAGGGCGATGGCGTGTTCCTGGGCCTGGTCGCCGGTTACGCCCTCGTGCAGGGTCCAGATCCTGTTGTCCAGGGTAGGCCGTGGCGGGTTGGGGTTGAGGTAGTAGTCGAGCGCGCGGCGTGCGGCTTCGCTGTCGAGATCTGTTTCGTCGTTTTTCGATGGTTTCATGGCAATACCTGCTGATTTCCCTTCAAGCACACTGGAATCACAGAATAGGTCAAGCTGTACTATGTAGTGCCAAATAAATAATTCAGATTGTGTATTGCAGCGGTTAATACAGTCCGTATTGTTGCCGCTCATGGAAAACTGGAACGCATTTCTCAAGCGCTACAAGCGCGAACATAACCTCAGTCAGCTCCAACTGGCCGAGCGCCTGGGCATGACGCAGGGGGGCGTGGGGCATTGGCTGCGTGGCACGCGTCGGCCGACGCTGGAAACCATCAATGAAAAGCTGGAGAAGCTTGGGCTGGTGTTTCTGGAAGCCCAGGTCATGGTGGTCGAGCGCGACATCGTGCGTGAAGCGCAAGGGCTCTATACGGCCGAGCAGCCGGTTTCAGCCGAGGCGCTGCTCTATGCCAGCTTCCGCTTCCCGGTGCTGAGTTGGGCTGACCTGCAGGGGCCATTGCCTGAAACGAGCACGTCCCATGAGCAGACGGACTATATGCCTGCCGGCAATGCGTTCTGGCTGGTGGTGGAAAACGACTCGATGAACGCGGCCAGTGGCAAGAGCGTGCCCGAGGGCATGCGCGTGCTGGTGGATACCGGGCTGGAGGCACAGCCCGGCAGGTTGGTCATTGCACGGCAGCCGGGGCGCCCGGCGGTATTGCGGCAGTTGGTCGAAGAGGGTGGAGACAAGATGCTCAGGCCACTGAATACGCGCTATCCGACGGTTTTGTGTGAAGAAGGCTGCGCGTTTCTGGGAGTGGTGGTGCGGGTACATGGGGCCTTTTGAAAGGGTTTGAGTTGTTGGTGGGGCTGGCGGGGGCAAGTCTTGGTTTTTAGGGCGCCTGCGCGATCGAGCGCCGCCCGCGCGGCGCATCGCGAGCTGTGCTCGCTCCGTTTGTTTTTGGCCAGTAACGCCTGTTGCAGGCGCGCGCGACCGCTTTGTTTGTACGACGCGATATCGAGCCATGCGCCAAGGCGTACGCGCGCAGATCCCACAGGAATGACTGGCCC
>NZ_JBICJS010000072.1:0-335 GCF_043103305.1 Pseudomonas sp. YQ_5
GCTGGTGAACATGTACGGCATCACCGAAACCACCGTGCATGTCAGCTACCGGCCGCTGTCGCGGGCCGACCTGGGCAAGGCGGCCAGCAGCCCGATGGGCGTGCCGATCCCCGACCTGTCCTGGTATGTGCTCGACGGCGACCTGAACCCGGTAGCCAAAGGCTGCATCGGCGAGCTGTACGTGGGCCGCGCCGGCCTGGCGCGCGGCTACCTCAAGCGCAGCGACCTGAGCGCCACGCGCTTCGTGCCGGACCCGTTCGGTGCCCCTGGCGGGCGCCTGTACCGAACCGGTGACCTGGCGCGCTACCACGCCGACGGGGTGATCGAATACGCCG
>NZ_JBICJS010000073.1:0-38609 GCF_043103305.1 Pseudomonas sp. YQ_5
GCTTCCGGTAAGGCTGACGATTGGCTGCAAGAGCACTGCTGATGCCGACTATGCATGCGATGCAGTTACCCGCACGACAGTGTGTTCACCGACCCCTACCTTGGGTGTGAGAGCATTGGCCCGTTGGCAGGCAGATTCATACGTATGTCGGTGCAATAGGCACCCATCTCCGGGCGCCTGATAAGCCGTAACTGCTGGAGATAGATAGACACTCGCCCCCTAGGCCCAGCGTGTCCCAGCCACATCCCACGACAGGGCTTGCTGCTCTCTCACCTGACTCCAGACGCCGCTATCCAGACGGTACGTGATCATGGTTTTGAAGAAACGATTGCTGCTGCCTTCGTACTCAATCAGCGTGACCAGCAACGGCACATCCGCCTCCCAGGCGTCTTGAATGTAATTGAGCTGGTTCTGGAGGGTGCCGACCGGCGCATAGCTGAACAGGAAACAGAACCGGGGGCGTGCCTTGAGTACCGCGTCAGAGAGTTTTTTCGGCTCATTGATTTCATTCTCGAAAGGGCTGTTCCACTCCCACTCGGCAAAGAGTACTGGTGCTTTTTGCGAATCGCGAATCACCGCGTCAGTTCGTCCACCGGATTCAAAATGAGCGTAGTAACCCATCATATCGGAGACCCGACGAACGGTCAGACCAGTATGGATATTCCAGTCAGAAGTCGACCCCATATCCCGGTAACTATTATCTAGAGGAAAGTCGCGATACCAGCAGTAAGAAAACAGCGTCGAAAAATCATTCAACAGGTCCATCTTCATCTTTAACTTCCTTCTCGCCAATGAAGCTCTGAGTTACCAGTAAATTTAAAGCTCCTCAAAAACACGTCTTACCTTGTTGATTATAGCCGTTCCATCAAACGCCGCTCTTCTATCATCCGCGAAGCACTCCGGAGCATCGTCAACCTGTAATCGCCAAGCCCACACAAAAAAACCGACGTGCTCAGTGTGGTTGGGCTGTTATGGTACTGAGATTGCCGCACCTTTAAAACTAGACGCCAATTTAATTAGATTCTGCTTTCTCAGTGCTAACTGTAGTGTACGTTCGTATTCAGATTTTTTTGAAGAAGATGCCCAAAAATTCGGTTTAGTGCAGGCTTCAGGTGCCAGCACGTCCTTGTAAACCCCCTGAAACTGGCGGACACCTGCAAACTCTAGCCCGCGTGTTCCTGGATAGATATTCGACTGCCAGTACCTGAGATTGGACCTGCCCTCCACTGTACTCCAATCCGATGGTTTACCTTCAATGAAAAGATGAAAGGCGGTGTTGTGAAATCCGGTAGGAGCGGACTTTGAATCGAATGTATCACCAAAAATTGACACATGCTGCCCTCTAAAATTGAACTCCAACATGACTTCTTTTACTCGTGCTATGTCATCACGCTCATTGATTGAAAAATTGGCATGCCTACCCATATCGCAGCCATAAATTGACTGGGTCATTAGAATCTTGACAGCACTTTCTACACTGGTCCAATGATAGAGATTACTATATTTTTCAAGCCGATCCGATGGGATTTCACACGATTCGAAATATGCCACTCGCCTTCCTTGTTTTCATAAGTTGCAATGACCGCTCAAAAGAAAACCACTGCAAACTTAGATTAAATAGAACACTGTAAACTTCGTCTACCTACAGGTCAAGGATATCATTGTGATGTCGAACAATCTTTCGCGTCCAGCTGACGTCACATCCAAATTTTGGCCCTCCGATCACTTATGCACCGTTAAATCGCTGCGCCAACTGGTGCTGAAAATGGCGATACCGTTTCGGCCATGTTGATCGACTCGCTGATAGGCACGACCAAGGATTGATCGTCGATTCAGCGACATGCGTGGCCTTGACCGCAGCCACGATTAGAAGTGAAGTGCATTGCTAGGCGGCTAACTACATAACCATGTGCCATTCGGATTTTTTTAGCTCCTGAATAGGCGCCGCCACAGACCCACGCTCCATTAGGATTTTGCTGGGCTCCAGTGTATGCCCCGCCGCATACCCAAGTACCATCGGGGTTCTTTTGTGCCCCGGTATAGGCACCGCCACAGACCCATGTTCCATTAGGATTTTGCTGGGCTCCGGTGTATGCCCCGCCGCATACCCAAGAGCCGTCGGTATCTCGTTGGGCACCCGTATAGGCGCCACCACAGGCCCATGTGCCATTAGGATCTTTCTGGGCTCCGTTATATCCAAGGGATTGCCGCATATTCACTCCATTGAGATTTGGTATGTCTACAGATATGGGGCAAGAACCAAGCCACGGCCAAAAAGAACGCGTGCACGGAGCGTACGAAGTCTTCATCACTGTGTCTAGGTCGACTTCGAGTTGTTTTCTCCAGCCGTGAAGGTCCGCTTCTGGGCGATTGCGGAGACTCGATGGATGCTCAGCTCTAAATGATCTGTGATCTCCTGCCGGGAGCGTGAGAACATGATTTTAGGTCCGACTGTCCGGTAGCGTTGTATTCTTCGATTGAGAGCATGCGAGTGCTGCTCGACAGTTCTCGTCGGCCACGGCTAATATTGGTGCCTAATTTTCAAGGATGATTACCTACGATGCACCGTACGATCAGCGTTCATGTCGATAAATCCAGTTGGCCTGGTGTCGGCAAGATCCCAAGCTTTCCGCGTGCCTTCACGGCAGGCACCGACAGTTTTAATCTGAACATCAATTCGATGTTATTAATAATTGGCTACTTGACAACACCGACTTCTGTCACAGGCGTTTCGCTTGCAGAGTTCTGGGCTTGGGTTAGGTATTTGGCAGCGATCACTCCTCATGATGCTGACCTGCGTTTGACGAGAAGCTATGCAGATCTTGATGCGCACCAGAAAACTATTCTGAGTGATGACTTCGGAATGGGGGTGCCGATAGTCTGGCTAATGAAAAATTTATCTTTGGTTGAGATTGTCGATGGGCGTTATTTTTTGCAGCGGTATGGCGCGACTCATGGCGTGCACCAACATCGTACTGCGAAGCGTGGACCAAACAAGACGCCTGATTTTGTGGCTCGAGGCCATGATGGTAAGTGGCACATTTTGGAGTGTAAAGGAACTCAATCTGGCGAGGCTTTCAGGGATCGCCAAATGGCTTCGGGCATATCCCAAAAACTTTCGATCCTGTTTCCGCCCGGATACACGGGCCAACGATTGGTCTCAGGCCTAAGCATCGGCATTGAGGGTGGGAATCCAAGTCACTTGGGCATCATTGATCCGGAACCCGAAGATCCTGTGACAATTTCCGAGAGCGAACTGGGTTATGCCAAAGACGCTGCAACCCGTGGCGTTATGGCAAAACTGCTTCGGTCAACAGGCTTTGAAACTGCGGCAGAGGCGATAGCTGCACCGTTCGGCAAACCGCAAGCCATGCCTCCTTCGAGAAAAAAAGCAGATAGGGAACGCGTCGATTTCCTTGCAAATAGAGACCGCCGCGCAAGAGAAGAATTACGTGAGAGCACCTCCAGACACCAACTTTTCGGTGGCCGCTATCGTGGTCGCGAGGTAACTTTCCAGTTACCGAGACCGATATATGATCACGAGACTGCAATTTCAAAAGTCACCGTAAGACAAGGTATCAATATGGATGCACTCGATTCACTCCGAGAGCAACCGACCATCGAGACGCTGGTTGAGCCATCCAGTAACAATTGGATTGGCATGATGGGAACAAACGTCATTCATGATGACGAGAAGAGCGCGACCTTAAAAATTGGAAATATCTTTACTTCTGAGTTAATCCTTGAATGACCAATACAAATTAATTTGACCAGCCAGTGGATGGCCTTCACTGCCTGTTAAGGAAGGCAGCTTTCGACCCGAAGCTGCCTCTCGCGAATGGCAGCAACCGACCCATAGGTATCGGTGGCGAAAGGCAACATTCGGCCGGAGCTTGGCTAGCATATTTCTATTAATTCATAACGCTTTACTGTTGAGACTAATGAATCTCAGCAAGATAAAACAAACATCCTTTGTATGAGTAGGTATATGTCGCAAGCAAAATGCCAGGACCGCCAAATAGCCAATGAAGTCATCGCTTAAATAATCTCACCCAAAGAAGAACCGCCAACTCTGCGATCATACGAGCCCAATACTTTAATGTAAAACCGACTCGCCAAATAATACTTACCTTGCCGGCCAGAGGGTTGCTCCAATAACGCATGTTTGGTTCAATTACTAAAGGCTCGTCGCTATGCTGTGTGGCCCGATATGCTAGATCTGAGAATGCCTGCTGGCTAAAGCCCATTTGCTGAGTAAGGTCGACGTTAAATCTATCAATTTTTGATGCATCATCTAAAAGTGACAAATGGTCACTATCAAAGAAGGCATCTTTGTACTCCTGAGTTACCTCAACCCAATCAGGACTTGTACTAATATGCTTGTAGATATCTACTGGCAAAACATGCCTTGGGTTTCGATTTTTTGTGGTTAATTTCACGCCAGTGCCATCATAGGCTTTAGCTGCCAACTCAGAGCAGAATGAATGTCTCCAGGTTGGGAACAAAATTCCTCTTAAACTATATTTTTGCCGACTGTAAAACTGTAAATTTTCTCTTAGCTGGCCTAGCTTACCCCCCACTAACAACTGATTATTTCGATATACCTGAAAATCTCTATTCTCATTCAAGTAAGACGCTAGCGACTGAACTTGAACGCCTGAATCCCGCATTGCATCCATAAAGCTAAACTCAGACAAAACAATCGAGACATGACTATGCCTTGCTCTCGCCTGTCTAAATATAGACTGAGCAATTAAGTTAGAGTTTTTCGCGGGACGACACATTAATATTATATCGCCTGTGATGGCTGGAGTTCTTACTTCCACTTATCAACACCCTTCAATGTTTTTTTGGCTTTCGTCGCATAACGATCTATGCAGGCAGCCCCTGCGGTTAAAAAATCAAAAGCATGTTGATTTACATGTGAATGCCCAACCGTAAATTTTGTACCCTGAGATACGGGCTAAAATACCACCCCCCGAGCGGATCCTGTACGTGAAGCATCGGCCATCCATCGGGTTTGGGCTAGTAGCTCATCAACCGCAGTATGCCTGCACGCGGCTAGCTTTGGGGATGAGTAACTAAAGGTACGCTTCTGGCCGTTAGCTGCCCTCCACAACGGGCAGCCTTGGGTCGAAAGCGGTCGGTCGCTACTTTCAATCAGACCTTCGTTTGGCACTTGAAGACCCATGCTTTGCCTAGACGACGAACTAGCAGCTGTACGGTCAGCAGGTAGTAATACCGAGTTGCCTTGCATTGCATCGCCAGGCGATGCTCAACAAACCAAGCCACATGTTTTCTCCGCCAGGCCCTAGGTGTTTCTAGCTGCCAGCGCTCTGCTATTTTGGCCTGAATGATTTTTGCCTGTCGCACATGGCGTTGCCGGGTTGCGTGCGAGCCGGTCAGAACTTACTCATGCCCGGCCAGCTATGTAGGCAGCGACCACGTCGATCCGTCCGTGCCCCAGCTCGTAGCTGATTTGTCTACGATACTCACGATCAAGGGTCTTATCTATCTCGCGACGTAGGCCACCGTTGATAGGCGCGCGGTGTTGGGTGACTTGCTCATAGCGCTCACACGCGTACGCCGCTCGTAGCTCATGAAAGCCTTTGAGGTTGTGTGCCTGCAGGATGTCCCGTGCAGGGCGGATGATTTCTTGCAGAACATTCAGGTAGCTTTCATGTGGCGCAATCAGGTTGCGGCTACCCGCAGGCGAAATCTGCCGTGCAAACTCAAGTGCACCACGAATATGATCGTCCACTGTTATCCAACGTGGCGCCGAGGCACCGGCGCGGCCGCCTTTGGTGCCATCCTGAATATTGATCTTGCCTAGGTTGTTAGCCTCACGGCTTAACCGTGGCAGGTCAGCCAAGATGGCCTCACGCAAGCGCATACCGGTGGCTCGCGCCAACAGAACAATCGCAGCGGCTCGTAGCTCATGATGCCGGCAAAGCGCATCGACGATCTGTTTAACCTGTTCGCGATCTTGTCCCTGCGGCACCGAGTGACGAACCCCGCTGCGCTGCATACCCAACGCCTTGCTCGGGCTGGGCAATTTCACGTACTGATCACCGCGAAGCGCTGCCATAGTCCTGTTAATGCTGGATAGCCGGTTTTGTGCGGTGCTGATGGCGAGGTCACCGCGCTCAACCGCACCGCGCAGATACGCCGCTTAGGCGGCCAGCACCTTTCGATCGATTTGTCGCGAGTCATTGATACCGGGTCCCTGTTCGGAGCGGCACCACTTCACGAATGCCTGCCACCGATCACAGTGTGCCTTGACCGTGCCGTAATGACCGCCGCCGAACATGTCTTTCAGCGCCTGAGGTCCTGCGTAACTCAATTGCCTGCCGTAGCCGAAATTACGACCATTGCGTCTACCCACCAATGCCATATCAGTCACCTCATCTACCGTTCTCCGATCCTCGCCCCACGTCATCCCGCCAAGAATGCTGAGTGTTATCAGGGATCAAGGCCCCTGCGACCTGTGGGGAATGTCCTCTACGCGGGACTGGCGGCTCCTTACGTCCGGGAGCAAGGGCATCTCATGATCTGGCCTCCTGAGCACCGTTACCGGTGGGCGGGTAGAGGCTGCATTGGTTGACGAGACCAGTGCCGCGGGATCGTGAGCCGGGTGAACGCAGCACTGCGATGACCGGGGCATGCCTGACTGTCAGTCAGGTGCAGTCCATTCCTTGGTCTGCGGCACCATCATCCACAGCGCTGTTGCTGGTGACATCGGCGTTTGTCACGCTGATTGTCACGAGTGGAGTTGCCGCAAAGCCAAGTGCGATGAGGGCTGCAGCAGTGGTAGAAGCGCCCGTCTCTTTCCAGGAGAAAGAGACGGGCGCATGTTGGCGCAAGCTTGGCCAAGCGGATTGGTTGCTGCAGGGCAGCGAAGTAGGAGGTGTTACCTGGCGCACGAGGGCCATGATCTGAAGTAGGCATCCATCACCGGGAAGGTGACCGGGCGAGCTGCCGGATGCGAATCGCCCTTGGGGAGAACCACCGCGAGAGCGGCGTGACCTTGAAGGCTCGGGTCACCTGGGGTGCTGTCAACGACAGCCTTTGCACTGTCTTTTCTACGCCCGCAATCCGAGAGGGTCAAGCGACTCGCCCGCAGGATTTTGTGGTTGAAAATGGCATTGGGCGTGTACGGAATCCCGTGGTTTCCAGTGGCAGATTGGGTGCTTTTAATTTTTTAGGTGAGGTCCATCCAAACAGGGCGGCTTTGCAGCCCTGTTTGGATGGACCCGTATGGAAAGCGGATCACCGAAATTTCAAAGCCGTGCGCTCACTCGACAGCGCCACGCTTTGCTCTCAGGCTGGAAACGTTTGCCCCGATCTGATTCGCGAACTCATGCGGCGAAATGTGTTCCTGCCGGTTCGCGTCAAGGTAACGACTCCACCAACTCATGATCATTCGCCGTTCCTCCAGGAACTCGGCCTTGTGGATATACGCCGCCCGAACGTTGTTGCGCTCCCTGTGGCTCATCTGCCGCTCAATAGCCGTCTCTGACCAAAGTCCGGATTCGACCAAAGCACTGCACGCCATGGACCGGAAGCCATGCCCGCAGATTTCAGTCTTGGTGTCGTAGCCCATGTTCCGCAGAGCGCTGTTGACCGTGTTTTCGGACATAGGCTTCCACGAGCGAGCGTCGCTGGTGAACACCAAATCGAAGTACCCCGTAATCGCATGAATCTGTTCGAGCAACGCCACCGCGTGCGGTGACAGAGGTACCAGATGGATGTCGCCCGCCATCTTCGTGCCTCTGGTCGAATACCGGACGCCGTCCAACGCAGGCCGCGTGTCAGGTATCTCCCATATTCCGCGCTTCAGGTCGAATTCACTCCAGCGTGCGAAGCGCAATTCGCTGGACCGGACAAACACGTGCAGCGAGAGCATGACGGTCAGCCGAGTGAGCGTGCGTCCCTTGTAGTTCTCGATGCGGTCCATCAACTCAGGCAGGCGTGACAGCGGGAGTGCAGGCCGGTGCGTAACCCGTGGCGCGCTGATGAAGCCCTCAAGGTCATATGCAGGGTTCACCGTGATCAGCCGTAGCCGCTTCGCGTCACGCATGATGCTTTGCAGGTAGTTCTGCACCCTCAAGGCCACATCGATCGTGCCGCGTTTCTTGATCTCTTCCAGCGACCGCATGAGGTCGCAGGTATCCAGATCAACGATGGCGCGTGCGCCGAGCAGCGGGAATACGTGAGTCTTCAAACGACTGAGCACGGTCCTCGAATGGCCAGGCGCCCACTTCACGGACATTTCCTTATGCCAGTCCAAGGCAACGCGTTCGAATGTGTGGCCTCTGACAACCGCTTCGGCCTTAGCCTGCTGCTTGGACGCAATCGGATCAATGCCTTCAGCCAGCATCCGCTTAGTCTCCAGACGCTTCTGCCGAGCATCTGCGAGACCGATGACGGGGTAGTTGCCAAACGAGGTCAGCCCCTCGCGCCCATCCGGCTTCACATACCGGAAGCGCCAGCCTTTGCGGCCATTGGGGTAAACGAGGAGGTAAAGACCGTCACCGTCGAAAAGCTTGTAGGGGCGGTCAATAGGCTTTGCCGAACGGCATGCGGTGTCGGTCAGGGGAGCAGTAGTACGAGCCATAAGGGTAAACCCCTTTATCGAATCGACTTTATCCCAAACGTTACCCCTAAATCGGCTGGCAGCTGTCGGAATCCGACGGAACGCCATAACGAAAAAACCCGCCAAAAGGCGGGTTTTACGGGGGTTACAGAAATTTTGGTAGCCTTCACTGGAACCTGAACTGGTGCCGGAGACAGGAATCGAACCTGCGACCTTCGCGTTACGAGTGCGCTGCTCTACCGACTGAGCTACACCGGCGTGTAGCGCAACGTACCACTGCTCACACCCGCAACGCAAACCCCTGTTTCCGCTGGTTTATTGCCCTGCCCTCAAGCCCCCTTGCACCCTTTGGGCGCCAGGTCTTCCTCGATGTCGGTCGTGCACGCCCAGCCGCTGGCCGAACGCGTCAGGGTCAGTGCTTTGCCCAGCACGTTGGCCGGCGCGTCCACCAGGGTGCAGACAATGCTGCCGCTGCCATCTGCGGCCTTGCCGCTCGCCGTGATCGCACAATGCGCCGTCGCCGGCTGGCCACCCAGGGCGGCTACATCCGCTACATCCTTGCCATCATTCAGCCGCAGATCCATCGCCGTCTTCAGGGCGCTGATCTCCAGCAACCCGGCCGCGGCCTTGGAGCGTGCCTGGTGGTTGGTGTACATCGGTAAGGCGATGGTCGCCAGAATGCCGATGATCGCGACGACGATCATCAGTTCGATCAGGGTGATACCGCGTTGCCCTTTCATGAACGTAGTTCCTTTTTGATTCGCTTACACATTGAGGTCAGTTGCGCCCCAACCGGCAGCGGCGCAGTAGGCCTGAACAGACACCTTTTGTCACCCCTGCCCGCACGGGCGTCATCTTCGCTGAACTACTCTAGTGAGCATCACGGACGCGTGCCCTTGCATGGACGCGGCAAGCTGTTTCCAGGCTTGTCGCCGGGGCTGAACAAGGACCTTTGCATGACTTCATCTTCACTTCTCTACCGCTGGCACGGCACCGACGCCAATGGCGCGCCGGTCAGCGGCCAAACACCCGGGCGCAGCCCGGCTTATGTGCGCGCCGGGCTGATTCGCCAGGGCATTACGGTGGCGAGTTTGCGGCCGGCCAGCGGGCTGGCGTTCAGCTTGCCAAAGCGGCGCGAAAAGGCTGACCCGGCGGGGTTCAGCCGGCAGTTGGCGACGTTGCTCAAGGCCGGGGTGCCGCTGCTGCAGGCGTTCGAGGTGATGGGCCGCAGTGGTTGCGATGCGGCGCAGGCGGCGCTGCTGGAAAGATTGAAACAGGATGTGGCCTCGGGCCTGGGGTTGGCGGATGCGTTGCAGCGTCACCCGGCATGGTTCGATGCGCTGTATTGCAACCTGGTACGGGTGGGCGAGCAGTCCGGTACGCTCGACCGGCAGCTGGAGCAGCTGGCCGGCATGCTGGAACAGCGTCGGGTGCTGCACAAGAAGGTGCGCAAGGCGATGATCTACCCGCTGCTGCTGTTGCTGACCGGGCTGGGGGTGTCGGCAATCTTGTTGCTGGAGGTGATTCCTAAATTCGAGAGCATGTTCTCGGGCATGGGTGCGGCGTTGCCGGCATTTACCCAATGGGTGATCAACTTGTCCACAGGGCTGAGCCGGTTTGCGCCGCTGCTGCTGGTGATGGGCTTGGTGATGGGTGTTGCCGTGCGCCAGCTTTACCGGCAGCACGCGCCAGCGCGCCTGTGGATATCTTGGCGGGTGCTGGGCTTGCCCGTGTTTGGCAAGTTGCTGGGGCAGGCCGCGCTGGCGCGGTTTGCGCGTAGCCTGGCAACGTCCTACGGCGCCGGGGTGCCGTTGCTGGATGCGCTGGGGACGGTGGCGCGGGTAACGGGTGGCGACCTGCACGAGCAGGCGGTGTTGCGGCTACGCCAAGGCATGGCCAATGGGCAAGGGCTGAACCAGGCGATGGCCGGTGAACCGTTGTTTCCCCCCTTGCTGGTGCAGTTGACGGCCATCGGTGAATCCAGCGGCACGCTGGACCAGATGCTGGAAAAAGCCGCCAGCCATTACGAGGAACAGGTCAGCCAGGCGCTGGACCAGTTGACCAGCCTGCTGGAGCCGGCCATCGTGCTGATCCTGGGCTTGCTGGTGGGTGGCCTGGTGGTGGCGATGTACCTGCCGATCTTCCAGTTGGGTAGTTTGATCTGAACATGACTTTATGGGCTTTGCTGGCTGAACAGCCAGCGTATTTCCTCACCCTTGCCACGGTGCTCGGCCTGCTGGTGGGCAGCTTTATCAACGTGCTGGTGTATCGCCTGCCGATCATGCTGGAGCGCCAATGGCAGCGTGAGGCGCAAGAGGTATTGGGGCTGCCGACCACGCAGCACGCGCGTTTCGACCTGTGCCTGCCCGCCTCCCGGTGCCCACACTGCGCACACCGGATTCGTGCGTGGGAGAACATTCCAGTCATCAGCTACCTGGCCTTGGGCGGGCGCTGTTCGTCCTGCAAAAACCGCATCAGCCTGCGTTACCCGGTAGTGGAAGTGGCCAGCGCGCTGCTGTCGCTGGTAGTGGCCTGGCGCTTTGGCGCTTCGCTAGAGGCGTTGCTGGCTCTGCCGCTGACCTGGTGCCTGCTGGCGCTGAGCCTGATCGATGCGGACCACCAGTTGCTGCCGGATGTGCTGGTGTTGCCGACCATGTGGCTAGGGCTGATCGTCAATGCCTTTGGTATCCATGTGGCCCTGGCCGACGCACTGTGGGGCGCAGTGGCCGGGTACCTCAGCCTGTGGACGGTGTACTGGGTGTTCAGGCTGGTCACCGGCAAGGAAGGCATGGGCTATGGCGATTTCAAGCTGATGGCGCTGATCGGGGCGTGGGGGGGTTGGCAGGTGCTGCCGTTGACGCTGCTGTTGTCGTCGGTGGTGGGGGCGCTGTTTGGCCTGTGCCTGCTGCGTTTTCGCCGGGATGCCATGGGCACGGCAATCCCGTTTGGCCCTTATCTGGCAATTGCGGGGTGGATTGCCGTGCTCTGGGGTGATGAAATATACGCCTCATACATGCAACTGCTTGGATACTGATGACCACTGCGGCCTTTACCCCCTGGATTCTCGGCCTGACTGGCGGCATTGGTAGCGGCAAAAGTGCCGCTGCCGAGCGCTTTGTCGAGCTTGGCGTGCACCTGGTCGATGCCGACCAGGCGGCGCGCTGGGTTGTCGAACCTGGTCGCCCGGCCCTGGCCAGCATCGTCGAGCGCTTCGGCCCGGGCGTGCTGCAGGGCGACGGCCAGCTCGATCGCGCCGCCCTGCGCCAGCTGATTTTCGCCGACCCGGCGCAACGCAAATGGCTGGAGCAACTGCTGCACCCGCTGATCGGTCAGGAGATTTTCAGCTATCTGGCCAAGGCGCAGTCGCCTTATGCGGTATATGTGTCCCCACTGCTGATCGAATCGGGCCAACACCATAAGACCCAACGTGTGCTGGTGATCGATGCGCCGCAGGACCTGCAAATAGCCCGCACCCTGGCGCGGGACAATACCAGTGCCGAACACGTGCAGGCCATTTTGCAGGCGCAGTTGGCCCGTGAGGATCGCCTGCGCCATGCCGATGATGTGGTGGTCAACGACGGCGGCCTGGCCGCGCTGCATGAGCAGATTGACCGCCTGCACCACTTTTACCTGACTTTGAAAGGAGGCCAGCCATGAGCCAGCCATTGACCGTCGATTGCCCAACTTGCGGCGCGCCTGTGGAATGGAGCGAAAAAAACGCGTTCCGACCGTTTTGTTCGGACCGTTGCAAGCTGATCGACCTGGGCGCCTGGGCGGCTGAGGAGCACAAGATTGCGGGGTCGGAAGAGTCCGAAGATGAGCTGTATTCGGGGGACCTGGAGCCGCGGCATTGAGCTGATCCACAAATACAACGCGGGCCCACAACCCACGCGGTACCTGTGGAAGCAGGCGCCGCAGTGGATGGCACGGGCTTCGCCCGTGTTCGCGGGCATGCCCGCTCCCACAGTGAGAGTGCAACCTCTAAGTGCTGTGCATTACCCCCCAAGAGGCCGGCACAGCCACCACACATTCACCGCTCATCTTCCTTCCAGGGCGCCTGCAGGTACCGCGTCCGGTTGAAGGTTTCAAGCCACTCGGGGCAAAACACCACCAGCGCACTGATCACCATGCCGTTGATGAACGCCTCGGGGAACATCATCAGCCACAGGTAGCCAACAAAGTCGCTGAGCCACTCCGGCAGGGCAAAACGCCCGTCCAGCCACAACACGCCTAGCGCTGCGGGGACGCAAATCAGCACAGTCAGCGCTGCCGGAAAAAAACCCGAACAAAAGATGTAAACGAACAGGTTGCGGGGCTGGGCACGCTCCACCAATAGCGCGCACACCTCGGTAATCAGCACCGGCAAGCCAACCAGCAACAAACCATTCACCCCCAGCGCCGCCAGGTCCTGACGCCCCAGCGCCAGCAAGCCGAGCTGGGCCATGAACCCACCCAGCACCGCCAGCGGCCAGTCCAGCAACAGGGTGACCGCCGTCATGCCAATAAAGTGGTACGACACCCCGGTATCAAAGTCGCGCCGCACCAGCCACAGCGCAAACAGGCAGAACACCGTGCCAAACAGCAAATGCTGGCGGCGCCGGTCGGTAAACAGTTCAACCCAGCGAACCCGGCTGACCGCCCAGATCAGCAACGGCACATAACCCAGCCAGCCAAGGGTAAGGGTGGTGCCGGATAACACCTGCGCGCTGATCACCTGAACAATACCCTTTGCGGCCATGTGGATAAAACCGAGTCTACACCCATTCTCCCATTCCTTCGGCTGCGGTAGGCTGACGCTTCCATTCGATGCAGGAAGCATTGGTCATGCTGGAAGGAACCAACCCCGCCCTGCTACTGGCAGCGGCACTCAACGCCATCATCGGCGTAATTCACCTGGCCATCATCTCCGTGGGGCCGCGTTGGTACCGTTTGTTCGGGGCCGGTGAGCGCATGGCGGGGGCCGCCGAGAAGGGCCGCTGCTACCCGGCGCTGATCACCGCCGCCATCGCCTGCGTGTTGCTGGCCTGGTCGGCCTATGCGCTGTCGGCTGCCGGGGCGATCGGGCGGCTGCCCTTGCTGCTGCCAGTCATTTGCCTGATCACCCTGGTGTATTTGCTACGCGGTCTGCTGGGGCCAGTATTGCTGGCGGGCACCGGGCGTTCGCAGCGTTTTATCGTGGTCAGTTCGCTGATCTGCCTGGGCTTTGGCGTGGTGCATCTGGTCGGGCTGGTGCAGCAGTGGTCAATGCTGGGCTGATTCTCACGCTTAAACAGCATCTTACCGTCATCGATTAGCGGCTAAGCTTGTCTGCATGGATGACTCAGACTACCTGCGCCTGCTTACCATCCAGGCCGAACAAGCCAATGCCTTTCTCTCCAACGCCCGTAAGTGGGAGCGGGAGCGATGGGTGTGCCAGCGCCTGTTGCAGGGGCTGAACATTCCCTACCGCAGCGAGGACTTCACCCCGGCGGGGCAGGAGCCGCCAGACGTGCTGTTCCGCGACGCCGCCTTCGAGGTGTTTTTTGTGCTCGACGAGGGCCGCCGGCTGAACGATGAATGGCGCGAGGAGCTGCAGCGGCGACGCAGTGCGTTTTCCCTGGCGCAGCTGGTACGCCGCGAAGCACGCCCACGGCGCATCAGTGCCACCGAACTGCTGGGGCGCCTGGCGCCCACCTTGCGCAAGAAGGCGCACAATTACCGGGAACGCGGGCTGGAGCTGAACGAGCTGGACATCATCGCGTTCTCCAGCCTCAAGCGCGAAGTGCTCGACCTCAACACCCACTTCCCGCCGCCTACCGAATACCTGCGCCAGGGCTGGCGCTCGCTGTCGCTGGTCGGGCCAACCTTTGCCCGGGTACTGTTTGCCCACCCCGATGCGCCGGATTTCCTGCGCGGCAACCTGGGCCGCAGCATCGTCTTCGACGTAGGCATCAGTCTTTGATCCAGTGCAGCGACTGTTTGCGATGGCGTACACTCGGCGCCAGGGATAGAAAGCATTATCATTTGTTTCAAGCGCCTGCGCGAACGCTGTAGCGTTTGCACAGTCACAAACGTCTACCTGACGAGGCCCACCATGACCAGCCGCCTGAACCCGGAAGATCAGCGTCGTGTCGATGAGTATCTGCGAGCCCCCCAGCACCAAGTCGAGCGCAGGCCCTTCCGGCCGTGGCTGCTCCTTGTGCTGGTGCTGGCCGTGACCATCGGGTTGGGTCTCATCAGCCGCCTGCTGAGTGGACTGGTGCTATGAGCTGCTTAGCGCTCGCCCTCCCCTCGTGCAGTTTGCGGCCGGCCCCCAGGGCCACGAATTCCGTAAACCTTATGAGATATTCCCATGACTCATCGCATCGTGATTGTCGGCGGCGGCGCTGGCGGCCTGGAACTGGCGACCCGCCTGGGTAAAAGCCTGGGCAAGCGCAAGCAGGCCGAAATCACCCTGGTCGACACCAACCTCACGCACATCTGGAAGCCACTGCTGCACGAAGTGGCCGCCGGCTCGCTGAACTCCTCGGAAGACGAACTGAACTACGTGGCTCAGGCCAAGTGGAACCACTTCAATTTCCAGCTGGGGCGCATGAGCGGCCTGGACCGTGAAGGCAAGCAGATTCAACTGGCTGCCACCCTCGACGAAGAGGGCCGCGAGCTGCTGCCTGCGCGCACCCTGGGCTACGACACCCTGGTGATCGCCGTGGGCTCCAACACCAACGACTTCGGCACCCTGGGCGCAGCGCAGCACTGCCTGTTCCTGGATACCCGTAAGCAGGCCGAGCGTTTCCACCAGCAACTGCTGAACCACTACCTGCGTGCCCACGCCGGCGACGTGGCCAGCGAAAAAATCAGCGTAGCCATTGTCGGCGCCGGTGCCACCGGTGTAGAGCTGGCGGCCGAGCTGCACCACGCTGCCCACGAGCTGGCGGCCTATGGCCTGGACCGCATCCAGCCCAAGGACATGCACATCACCCTTATCGAGGCGGGCCCGCGTGTTCTGCCGGCGCTGCCGGAGCGCATCAGCATACCGGTTCACAAGACCCTGGAAAAACTCGGGGTGAAGGTGATGACCAACGCCGCGGTCAGTGAAGTGACCGAGGACGGCCTGAAAACCAAGGACGGTGAAGTGATCCAGGCCAGCCTGAAAGTGTGGGCAGCCGGTATCCGCGCGCCAGGTTTCCTCAAGGACATCGATGGCCTGGAAACCAACCGCATCAACCAGTTGGTCGTGCGCCCTACCCTGCAAACCACCCGCGACGACAACATCTTCGCCTTCGGTGACTGCGCCGCCTGCCCGCAACCTGGCAGCGACCGTAACGTGCCGCCGCGCGCACAGGCGGCGCACCAGCAGGCTTCGATGCTGGCGCAAAGCCTGAAGGCGCGTCTGGAGAACAAGACCCTGCCGACTTACGAGTACAAGGACTATGGCTCGCTGGTGTCGCTGTCGCGCTTCTCCGCGGTGGGCAACCTGATGGGTAACCTGATGGGCAGTGTGAAGCTGGAAGGCTGGCTGGCGCGGATGTTCTACGTGTCGCTGTACCGCATGCACCAGATGGCGCTGTACGGGTTCTTCCGCACGGCGTTGATGATGCTGGGCAGCAAGATTGGCCGGGGTACCGAGCCGCGCCTGAAGCTGCACTAACAGGCGCCCGCATGCCCTGTATGGCGCGGGTTTACCTGTGAATGCGATGGTGGCTGCACTGCCGCATTCGCGGGTGAACCCGCTCCTACAAAGGGGCGGTGTGGCAAAAGGGTGGGATTTGCACCGAAGGGCGCATTTTTCGGGGAAAAAGAAAAAGGGCATCTCATGCGAGATGCCCTTTGTTCATGGTGGGTCGTGTAGGATTCGAACCTACGACCAATTGGTTAAAAGCCAACTGCTCTACCAACTGAGCTAACGACCCAAAAATGGTCGGGGTGAGGGGATTCGAACTCCTGACATCCTGCTCCCAAAGCAGGCGCGCTACCGGACTGCGCTACACCCCGAGTGTTTCAAAAAAAAGGGCATCTCTTTGGAGATGCCCTTTTCTACATGGTGGGTCGTGTAGGATTCGAACCTACGACCAATTGGTTAAAAGCCAACTGCTCTACCAACTGAGCTAACGACCCGGAAATGGTCGGGGTGAGGGGATTCGAACTCCTGACATCCTGCTCCCAAAGCAGGCGCGCTACCGGACTGCGCTACACCCCGAGATTGGCTCCGCGACCTGGACTCGAACCAGGGACCCAATGATTAACAGTCATTTGCTCTACCGACTGAGCTATCGCGGAACTGAACTTCGGTACAACTCCGAAGACTGTGTTCGCTTCGGACTCTTTAGCTTCTTCGCTTTTGCGTTGTCGCTGCTGAGGCCGGCTATTCTACATTCTTCGTTTTGCTTGTCAACCACTTTTTTTCATTCAACTTACTGATTTGTAAGTTGTTTTGCGATCACTGATGTTGCTGGTGATTCGCTTAGTGCCTGACAACGCGGCGTATATTAGGGGCACTCTAAATTTGATGCAAGCAAAAATTTCAAAAATTTCAGGCGGTTACCCCGGATTGGCGCAAAGGCCCGAAATAGCTGGGCTGGGCCGGCATTTGTAACAGGCAAAAAAAGCCCCGCAAACGCGGGGCTCATGGTGCAACACAATCAGCCGAAGACGATTTCGTCGCCTTCCACCTTGGCGGTGATCGCCGTACCGGGCAGGAACTTGCCGGCCAGAATCAGCTGCGCCAGCGGGTTCTCGATCCAGCGCTGGATCGCCCGCTTCAGCGGCCGCGCGCCGTACACCGGGTCGTAACCCACGGCAATCAGCTTGTCCAACGCCTCTGGGCTCAGGCTCAGCGACAGTTCGCGCTCCAGCAGGCGGCTGCGCAGGCGGCCGAGCTGGATTTCGGTAATACCGGCAATCTGCTCGCGACCCAAAGGCTCGAACACCACCACTTCGTCGATGCGGTTGATGAACTCCGGACGGAAGTGCGCCCCCACCGCATCCATCACTGCCGCACGCTGTGCCTCGCGGTCACCCACCAGTTCCTGAATCTGCGCAGAGCCCAGGTTGGAGGTCATCACGATCACGGTGTTGCGGAAGTCCACGGTGCGCCCGTGGCTGTCGGTCAGGCGGCCGTCTTCCAGCACCTGCAACAGCACGTTGAACACATCCGGGTGGGCTTTTTCCACCTCGTCCAGCAGCACCACCGAGTAAGGCTTGCGCCGCACGGCCTCGGTCAGGTAACCGCCCTCTTCATACCCGACATAGCCTGGCGGTGCACCGATCAGGCGCGCTACGGAGTGCTTCTCCATGAATTCGGACATGTCGATGCGCACCATCGCCTCTTCGGTGTCGAACAGGAACTCGGCCAGCGCCTTGCACAGTTCGGTCTTGCCCACACCGGTCGGGCCGAGGAACAGGAACGAACCACTTGGCCGGTTCGGGTCGGACAGCCCCGCACGCGAGCGGCGCACGGCGTTGGCTACGGCGGTTACCGCCTCGCCCTGGCCAATCACGCGCTGGTGCAGCAGCTCTTCCATTTTCAGCAGCTTCTCACGCTCGCCTTCGAGCATCTTGGCCACAGGAATGCCGGTCCACTTCGACACCACTTCGGCAATTTCTTCCTCGGTGACCTTGTTGCGCAGCAACTGGTTGTCGGACTTGCCGTGCTGGTCGACCATCTGCAGGCTGCGCTCCAGGTCCGGGATCACCCCGTACTGCAGTTCGGCCATGCGGTTCAGGTCGCCTTTGCGACGGGCGGCTTCCAGTTCCTGGCGAGACTGCTCGATCTTTTGCTGGATCTGCGCCGAGCCCTGCACTTCAGCTTTCTCCGAAGCCCAGATTTCTTCCAGGTCGGAATACTCACGCTCAAGCCGCTCGATTTCCTCGGTCAGCTTCTCCAGGCGCTTTTTCGCCGCTTCGTCTTCCTCTTTCTTCAGCGCCTGCGACTCCACCTTCAGCTGGATCAGGCGGCGATCAAGGCGGTCGAGCACTTCCGGTTTGGAGTCAATCTCCATGCGGATGCGGCTGGCCGCTTCGTCGATCAGGTCAATGGCCTTGTCCGGCAGTTGGCGGTCGGTGATGTAGCGGTGGCTGAGCTTGGCCGCAGCGATGATTGCACCGTCGGTAATGGCCACCTTGTGGTGTACTTCATAGCGCTCTTTCAGGCCACGCAGGATGGCGATGGTGTCTTCCTCGCTCGGCTCCTCGACCAGCACCTTCTGGAATCGGCGCTCCAGGGCGGCGTCTTTCTCGATGAACTGGCGGTACTCGTTCAGCGTGGTGGCGCCAACGCAATGCAGCTCGCCGCGGGCCAGGGCCGGTTTGAGCATGTTGCCGGCGTCCATGGCGCCCTCGCCCTTGCCGGCGCCGACCATGGTGTGCAGTTCGTCGATGAACAGGATGATCTGGCCTTCTTGCTTGGAAAGCTCGTTCAGCAGGCTTTTCAAGCGCTCTTCGAACTCACCGCGGTACTTGGCACCGGCAATCAGCGCGCCCATGTCCAGCGCCAGCAGGCGCTTGCCTTTGAGGCCGTCAGGCACTTCACCATTGATGATGCGCTGGGCCAGGCCTTCGGCAATGGCGGTTTTACCCACGCCAGGCTCACCGATCAGCACCGGGTTGTTCTTGGTACGGCGTTGCAGCACCTGTACGGTACGGCGGATTTCATCGTCACGGCCAATGACCGGGTCCAGCTTGCCCTCTTCGGCACGCTTGGTCAGGTCGACGGTGTATTTGTCCAGCGCCTGGCGCGATTCCTCAGCGTTGGCGTCATTCACTGCCGCGCCGCCACGCAGGTTGTTGATGGCATTTTCCAGCGCTTTCTTGCTCACGCCCTGGCTCAGCAGCAGCTTGCCGAGCTTGCTGTTTTCGTCCATGGCGGCCAACAGCACCAGCTCGCTGGAAATGAACTGGTCACCCTTCTGCTGTGCCAGACGGTCTGCCTGGTTAAGCAGGCGCGCCAAGTCCTGCGACATGTTCACGTCGCCGGTAGGGTTCTGTATTTTTGGTAGTTGGTCGAGCTCTTTCACCAGCCCCTGGCGCAGGCCATTGATGTCGAAGCCTACCTGCATCAGCAGCGGCTTGATGGAACCGCCCTGCTGTTCGAGCAGCGCCTGTAACAGGTGCACGGGCTCGATGGCAGGGTGGTCCATGCCAACGGCCAAAGACTGGGCATCGGATATTGCAAGTTGCAGCTTGCTGGTTAAACGGTCTATTCGCATGGTGTACCTTCCTTTAAAGGGCAGGTCGGAGCGATGGACAGCGCCTGTTTATAAAGAAACCTGCCTGAGATGACTTTATAGATAAGGCTGATTCTGGAAGATTCAAGCTTAGCGGGGTTGACCGAAGTCAACCTGTTGGATTAATGGGGGGCCATTCGCTGGCATGCTCGCCCCCACAGGTACACCACCAGTTTCAACGTTTGCGGAACCTCTGTGGGAGCGGGCGTGCCCGCGAAGAGGCCGGTACAGGCTAGCGCGGGTCCAGCCAGACCAACGATGCGAAGCGCCCACCCTGCGGGGTACGGCGATAGGAGAAGAAACGTGCATCACTGACCGTGCACAAGCCACCGCCATAAACAGCAGTCACTCCACGGGCAGCCAGGCGAATACGCGCCAGCTCATAGATATCCGCCAACAGCTTGCCTGGCCGTTCGCCATCAACGAATGCCCGAGCTGCTTGCGGGTGCACGGCGGTAAAGGCATCACGCACTTCCAGCCCCACTTCGAACGCTTGCGGGCCGATGGCAGGCCCCAACCACACCAGCACCTCTTCTGGCGGCAGCGCCAGCCGGTCCAGCGTGGCTTCCAGCACGCCACCCGCCAGCCCGCGCCAACCAGCATGCGCCGCCGCCACGCGGGTGCCGGCGCGGTCGCAGAACAGCGCAGGCAGGCAATCGGCGGTCATCACGGTGCAGGCAATGCCAGGCTGGCGGGTCCAGCTGGCATCGGCCTCGGCGACCACAGCCGGGTCGGCATCCGCCACCACCAGGCCATGTACCTGCTTGAGCCAGGCCGGTTGGATGGCGAACTGTTCGCTCAGGCGGCGGCGGTTCTCGGCGACCGCGGCAGGGTCATCCCCAACATGGTCGCCGAGGTTGAAGGTTTCATAGGGCGGCAGGCTGACGCCGCCCTGACGGGTGGTGACACAGGCGCGCACCGAGGCCGGGGCCGGCCAGTCGGGGAATAGCAACGCCTGCGTCAGGTCACTCATCCGATGAAACTCTCGCGGTCCTGGTTCAACAGCGACAGCAACCAGACGAAGTCATCCGGCAGTGGCGATTCCCACTTCATGACTTCACCGGTAATCGGGTGGGCCAAGGCGAGGAAACGCGCATGCAGCGCCTGGCGCGGGAAGGTCTTGACCGCCTCGACCATGGTCGGGCTGGCAGCGGGCGGAATACGGAAGCGCCCGCCGTACGTCTGGTCGCCAACCAGCGGGAAACCCACATGGGCCATGTGCACGCGAATCTGGTGGGTACGGCCGGTTTCCAGCTTGACCCGCACATGGGTGTGCGAGCGGAAGCGCTTGAGTACACGGTAGTGGCTGACCGCCGGCTTGCCGCCGTCGGTTACAGCCATGCGCTGGCGCATGCCGCCGTGGCGGCCGATGGGCGCGTCGATCTTGCCACCGGCAGTCACCACGCCGATCACGATGCACTCGTAGATGCGGCTGACCTTGCGGGCCTGCATCTGCTCGACCAGCTTGGTCTGCGCCTGCAGGGTCTTGGCCACCACCATCAGGCCGGTGGTGTCCTTGTCCAGGCGGTGCACGATACCGGCGCGCGGCACGTTGACGATGTCTGGCACATGGTGCAGCAGCGCGTTGAGCAGGGTGCCGCTGGCATGCCCGGCCGCCGGGTGCACAACCAGCCCGGCAGGCTTGTTGATCACCAGGATGTGGTCGTCTTCGTAGACGATATCCAGTTCGATATCTTCTGCGATCCACTCACCCTGGGCCTCTTGCTCGGCCTCCAGGGCAAGCAGAGAACCACCATGAACAAGGTCTCGAGGGCGCACGACTGCACCATCGACCGTCAGGCGGCCCTCTTTGATCCACGAAGTTAGCCGCGAACGCGAGTACTCGGCGAACAATTGGGCGGCGACCTGGTCGAGGCGTTGGCCGCCCAGTTCGGACGGTACCTCTGCGCTAAGTTGAATGATCTCGGACATGCTCGATTCGGCGGGCGCACAGCCTTTGGTTTCGGCTGCGAGCTTGTGGTTAAATACGGCTTCTTTTGTCCCGGGGTTGGCCGGGGCGCTCATCATAACAGGACGGCACCGCCCAAGACAGCGGCCGTCAAAGGGACGCAAGCCGCCATGCAAGTGAAACACCTGCTGCTGATCGCCATCCTCGGGCTTACCGCGGCCTGTTCCTCTAATAAAGAGGTCATTGACGAGAACCTCAGCGAGGCCGAACTGTACCAGCAGGCCCAGGCTGATCTGGACAATTCCAGCTACACCAGCGCCGTGAACAAGCTCAAGGCCCTGGAGTCGCGCTACCCGTTCGGCCGCTATGCCGATCAGGCGCAGCTCGAGCTGATCTACGCCAACTACAAAAACTCCGAGCCCGAGGCCGCCAAGTCGGCCGCCGAGCGCTTTATCCGCCTGCACCCGCAGCACCCGAACGTCGATTACGCCTACTACCTCAAAGGCCTGACCTCGTTCGACCAGGACCGCGGCCTGCTGGCGCGCTTCCTGCCGCTGGACATGACCAAGCGTGACCCGGGCGCCGCCCGCGACTCGTATAACGAGTTCGCCCAGCTGACCAGCCGTTTCCCCAACAGCCGCTACGCACCAGACGCCAAGCAGCGCATGATCTACCTGCGCAACCTGCTGGCTTCGTACGAAATTCACGTGGCCGACTACTATCTGGGCCGCCAGGCTTATGTAGCTGCTGCCAACCGTGGCCGCTACGTGGTCGAAAACTTCCAGGAAACCCCGTCCGTCGGTGACGGCCTGGCCGTGATGGTCGAGTCGTACCAGAAGCTGCACCTGGACGAACTGGCCGCCACGAGCCTGGAAACCCTCAAGCTCAACTA
This sequence comes from Pseudomonas sp. YQ_5, assembly GCF_043103305.1. Taxonomy (NCBI): domain Bacteria; kingdom Pseudomonadati; phylum Pseudomonadota; class Gammaproteobacteria; order Pseudomonadales; family Pseudomonadaceae; genus Pseudomonas; species Pseudomonas sp. YQ_5. Next base: position 22,599 of record NZ_JBICJS010000073.1, read on the forward strand.
CCCGGACCACCCGAGCCTGGTCGATGGCGAGTTCCAGCCCAAGCAGACCGAGTCTGACGGCCGCGGCTGGCTGTCCAAGGCGACCTTGGGCCTGATCGAAACCGATACCCCGCTGCCGCCAGGCGAAACCCGCGCCAATCAGGACGTGGTCAAGCAGTTCCAGGACGCGCGCGACGAGATGCCGCGGGAGCTGCTGCCTAAAGACGAGAACGGCGACCCGATCGTGCCGGAAGGCCCGAAAGAAGCCGAGAAAGACCGTTCCTGGTTCAGCTACATGACCTTTGGTCTGTTCGACTGACCTTCGGCGGTGAATGAAAGGGAGGCCTTGGGCCTCCCTTTTTTATTGGCCGCGTCCTAGACTGTCGGCTTCTTCAATCGACAAGCTGGACACCATGGTTCGCCTACTTTTCTGGATCGCCCTGATCGCCGCCGCGTTCTGGCTGTGGCGCAAGTTCAAAGTCAGCCAGCAGTCGCACCCCGAGGCGAAGCTGGATGCGCCGCTGAAGATGGTGCGCTGCGCCCATTGCGGCGTGCACCTGCCCAACGACCGGGCGCTGCAGCAGGGTAATGAGTGGTACTGCAGCCAGGCTCACCTGCAGCAGGGCCCTGGCCACAAGGGTTGAGCGCAAAACCCGCGGATGCACACAGAACCCGCTCCCACCGTGGGAGCGGGAAGATGCTCTCAGCCCAAACGCCCTTCTGGCGCATAGGGCGCCGGGTCGATGATCGGCTCGGCACCAGTCAGCAAATCGGTAAACAGCTGGCACGAAGCCGGCGCCAGCACCAGCCCATTGCGATAATGCCCGCAGTTCAGCCACAACCCTTCATGCCCTGGCACAGGCCCAATGTAAGGGATGCCTTCTGGCGACCCCGGCCGTAGTCCCGCCCAGTGCGCCACCACTGTGGCGCCTTCAAGTTCAGGCAACAACTCCACTGCCGATGCCTTCAGGCTTTCCAGCGCATCCCCGGTCGGGGTCTTGTCATACCCGGCGTGTTCCAGCGTGCTCCCCACCAGAATGTGCCCGTCACGTCGCGGAATCGCATAGCGCCCCTTGGCCAGCACCATGCTCGGCAGGAAATCTTCAGCACACTTGAACAGGATCATCTGGCCCTTCACGGGCTCAACCGGCAGCTCAAGGCCAAGGGTACGCAACAGGTCGCCACTCCAGGCGCCTGCGCTGAGCACAACCTCATCCGCCGCCAGTACGCCATCGGCAGTCTGCACACCGGTCACGCGCCCCTTTTCTTGCTCGAAGCCGGTGATCTGGCAATGTTCGCGCAAGGTCACGTTCGGCAGCGCCAGTAACGCCGCCTTCAGCGACTTGACCAAGCGCGGGTTGCGCACATTGGCCACGCCAGACATGTAGATGGCGTGCTTGAAGCCCGGGCCCAGCACCGGCACCGCATCGTAGGCCGCCGAAATATCCACGGCACTCAGCGGCCGCTGCTCACGCGCGGCCCAGGCCAACGCTTCGGCCTCGTCGTCCAGGTCGAGCCAGTACAGCCCGGTGGTGTGAACTTCGGGGTCGACACCGGTGCTGGCGAACAGGCGCTCGCCCAGCTGTGGATAAAAGTCCTGCGACCAGTGCGCCAGAGCGGTCACTGCAGGGCTGTAGCGCCACGGGTACAACGGCGAGACAATGCCTCCGCCAGCCCAGGACGACTCTCGGCCAACCTCGCCCTGATCGCACACCACCACCTGGCCGACCTTGGCTGCCAGGTTGAATGCCGTCAGCAGGCCGATCACCCCGCCGCCGACCACCACTACTTGCTTGCTCATCTGTCGATCCAACACCTGAAGTAAAACCGCGATGCACCGGGCATCATTCAACCTTCAGCTTCCCCAGCAGTGCGCGCCGTGCTCAACGGCACCCGGATTGCGCTGCACGCCAGCCTGGTCGAGCTGGAAATCGCCACAGCCATCCTGTGCCATCAGCCCATGCGGTAGCCGCCGGGCGCGCAGCGTGAAGGTGTCACTGTCGCGCTGGGCCTGAAGGCTGTAGTAGCGGGTACCTTCGGGCAAGACCAGGTCGCCCTCGGCGTATTGGCCAGTGCGCACACGGTGGCGCTCCAGGCGCAGGGCGGCATCATGCAGCAGGCCAACCACTTCGCTGCGCGCGGCTCGCCGAAGCTGGTCGCTGTAACTGGGGTAGGCAATGGCTGCCAGAATGCCGGTCACGGCCAGCACAATCAACAACTCGATCAGGCTCAAGCCTTGCTGCATGTCAGTCTCCTCGCAATCTTTGTCGCCAGGTGATGCGTTGGGTTTGATTGCCGGCTACGGCGTAGACCGCTTCCAGCACATGCCGTGAGCGGCTTTGCTTGCTGACGGCGGTAATCCGGAACAGGCTAACCGGCTGCCCTTCGGGCATGTGCGCGGCACGTGTGCTGACACCCAGGTTCTGCAGCTGGAAAAAGCCGGTCTGGGTACCTTGCCACTGCCCAACCAGATCGTGCGGCCTGGGCGGTGGCAGACACGCGTTACAAGCGTCAGGGGGCGCCCGTTCAAGTTCGCGTACCCCAGCCAGCAAAGTGGCCTCAGCCTCTTCCAGCGCCAGCAGGCCATCGCTCAGGTAGCCGGTCATCCGTGTTTCCACCAGCGCGTCACGCAGGGCAGATGTGGCAAGCAGGCCCAGCAGGACGCTCAGGACCAAGGCCAGTAGAAGAACCACGCCACGCTGGCGAGTCATGAAGCGGGGACCGGGTTGCGAATTGCGACGCTCAACTCATGGCGCTGCTGAACCTTGAGCGTGGGTTCGTAAAGCGTCAGGCTGATATCCACCCGTTCACCCCCCACCATCTGCACGCGCTCCACACGCATCGCCTGCACATTCCCAACCAACGGTTGAAATTTGCTGTTTCCGCGCTTGAACCTCAACGTATCGCCCTGGAGCTGGTAGACATACCTGCTGACCGGGTACACCAGTGGGTCCCCAGCCTTGCGCGCTGCATCGACAGACGCTTTGGTCAGGCAATCGGTGTGCAGAAACCAGTCAGGTACGCCAGCTTGCCCAGGCAACTCCGCCACGATCAGGCTAAGGGTGGACGCTTCGATCACCAAGGGGCGAGCGAAGACCTGATGTAATGCCGGGTCATCGAAATCGGAAGGTTTCAGGCGCAAACAGCCAAACATGCCGGCCATGCGAATATCCTGGGCCATGCGCAGCAACGCCTGCCGCGCCTCATCCTGCATGCGCAGCGCAGTACTTTGCAGGCGCCAGGCCTGGTGAGCCGATGCAAAGAGCTGACTGGCGGCCGCCAACAGCATCAGTCCGATAGTCAGCGCCAACATCAGCTCAACCAAACCGAAACCACGTTGGCCGCGCCTCATCGACGCCCCCGTTCATGCTCGCTGTGCGCCGCCATTGCTGCCTGCCCAGTGCGACGCGCGCTGTCCACAGCCTGCAAGGCCTGCAGTTGCAGCCCCGCTGCGGCGAACATACCCACGGCCACGACCACAACCGCCAACAACACTTCCAGAAGCGTCATGCCCCCTTGCCTTGCGTGCATCCCTGCACCTCCTGCGACTTTTCCCGTCATTGCTTTCAACTTGGGCGACTGGACCTCTTGTCCAACCGCCAGGAAGCTATAGCCAAGCACGTCCAGGGAGGAATGCACGGTGAAGCAACGCGGCGTAACACTGATACAAATGTTGTCGGCCTTGGCCGTGGCGGTGTTGCTGACGCAGTTCGGCATACCGGCCTACGCCAGAATGAGCGATGACCTTCACAGGGCAGCAGCAGCGCGTGATCTGGCCCAAGCGTTGCGTAGTGCACGCAGCCATGCGCTGTTGCAGGGCCAGCCGGTGCTGGTGCTGGCGCTGGACGGTAATTGGGGGAATGGTTGGCGGGTAGTGCTGGAGCATAACCGGCAGGTGCTGCGTGAGCAGCGGCTGGCAAGGCCCCTGAAAATAGTCAGCAATCGTGGTGAGCAGTTCAAATTCAGTGCGCTGGGCGTGCCAATGACGTCGGGCAACAGCTGGCTGGGTGCAACACTGGAAATGTGCGAACGCTCCTCTGCTCGCAGCCGATATCAAGTGGCGCTGGCATCAAGCGGCAGAGTCAGGTTGGTTACAGGGGACCTGAGCACTGGCCGCTGCTAGAGCGGTCAGTGCAGGAGCGGTCTTGTGTCGCGAAAGGGCTGCAAAGCAGCCCCCTGCATTGGCGGCGATGCAGCCCTTAGATCAGCGAGCGAACACGCAGCTCTTTGGGCATTGAAAAGGTGATGTTCTCTTCACGCCCGTCCAGCTCTTCAGCGCCAGTGGCGCCCCAGGCCTTGAGCTGTTCGATCACGCCGCGCACCAGCACTTCGGGTGCCGAAGCACCGGCGGTGATGCCGATCCGCGCGGTTTGCTCAAACCAGCCGCGTTGCAGGTCCTCGGCACCGTCGATCAGGTAGGCCGGGGTGCCCATGCGCTCAGCCAGCTCGCGCAAACGGTTGGAATTGGAACTGTTCGGGCTGCCGACCACCAGCACCACGTCGCTCTCGCCAGCCAGTTGCTTGACGGCATCCTGGCGGTTCTGGGTGGCGTAGCAGATGTCGTCCTTGCGCGGGCCGCCGATGTTCGGGAAGCGTGCACGCAGCGCATCGATGACGCGGCTGGTGTCGTCCATCGACAGTGTTGTCTGGGTGACGAAAGCCAGGTGGTCCGGGTCGCGCACCTGCAGGTTGGCAACATCTTCCTCGTCTTCGACAAGGTAGATGGCGCCGCCGTTGCAGGCATCGTACTGGCCCATGGTGCCTTCGACTTCCGGGTGCCCTTCGTGGCCGATGAGAATGCACTCACGACCATCGCGGCTGTACTTGGCCACTTCGATGTGAACCTTGGTCACCAGCGGGCAGGTGGCATCGAACACTTTCAGGCCACGGCCAGCCGCTTCCTGGCGCACGGCCTGGGAAACACCGTGGGCACTGAAGATGACGATGACATCGTCCGGCACCTGGTCCAGCTCTTCGACAAAGATGGCGCCGCGGTTACGCAAGTCTTCCACCACGAACTTGTTGTGCACCACTTCGTGGCGCACATAGATCGGCGGGCCGAAGACTTCCAGCGCGCGGTTGACGATCTCGATCGCCCGGTCGACCCCGGCGCAAAAGCCGCGAGGGTTGGCGAGTTTGATTTGCATGCTCGGCTCCAGGCTTACAGGGCCTTCACCTCGAGGATCTCCACCTCGAAGGTCAGGGTCTTGCCAGCCAGTGGGTGATTGAAGTCGATGGTGACCTGGTCGTCATCGAACGCTTTGACCACCCCCGGCAGCTCGGTGTTGGCGGCATCGTTGAAGATGATCAGCAGCCCTTCGGACAACTCCATGCCTTCGAAGTTGGACCTCGGCATGACCTGCACGTTCTGCGGGTTAGGCTGGCCGAAGGCGTTCTCCGGGGCCACTGCCACGGTTCGCTTGTCGCCGGCCTTGAAGCCGAACAGGGCGTTTTCAAAGCCCGGCAGCAGGTTGCCATCACCCACTTTGAAGGTGGCTGGGGTTTTATCGAATGTGCTGTCGACGGTGTCGCCGTTTTCCAGGTGCAGCGCGAAGTGCAGGGTGACTTCGGTGTTCTGGCCGATACGGGTGTCAGTCATGGACCGGATCCTCGGACTTCTTGCTCTTGAACATATCCAGCGCCAGCATCACCGCACCAACGGTGATGGCGCTGTCGGCCACGTTGAAGGCCGGGAAGTAATGGCGGTTCTGCCAGTGCACCAGGATGAAGTCGACCACATGGCCCAGCACGATACGGTCGTACAGGTTGCCAATCGCCCCACCCAGCACCAGCGCCAGCGCCACGGCCAGCCAGGTCTCGTTGCGCCCCAGGCGCTTGAGCCACACCACCAGCACCGCGCTGACCACTACGGCGATCAAGGCGAACAACCAGCGCTGCCAACCTGCACCATCAGCCAGGAAGCTGAACGCGGCACCGGTGTTGTAGGCCAGGGTCCAGCTGAAGTAGTCAGGAATGACCACGATCTGCTGGTACATGGTCAGGGTGTTGTTGAAGTACAGCTTGGTGGCCTGGTCGACGACCAGGACCAGCAAGCTCAGCCACAGCCATGCAAGGCGCCCGAAGCGCCCCGCTGCAGGGTTAGGCATAGTGGCGTACCTCACCCGAGCCGGTCAGGTTGTCGACGCAACGGCCGCAGATTTCCGGGTGTTCCGGATGGCTGCCAACGTCGGCGCGGAAGTGCCAGCAACGGCCGCACTTGGCGTGGCCGGACTTGACCACTTTCAGCTTGAGGCCTTCGACCTCAGTGGCTACGGCTTCGGCAGGCGCCTGTGCAAACGGCACCACGCTGGCGGCCGAGGTGATCAGCACGAAGCGCAGCTCGTCGCCCAGCTTGCCCAGGTCGGCACTCAGGCCTTCGTCGGCATACAGGGTAACTTCAGCCTGCAGGTTGCCACCAATGACCTTGGCGGTACGCTGGTTTTCCAGCTCTTTGTTCACCGATGCCTTCACCGCCATCACACGGTCCCAGTAAGCGCGGCCCAGCTCGGTACCTTCCGGCAGCTCGCTCAGGCCTTCGTACCAGCCGTTGAGCATCACCGACTCGTTGCGCTCGCCCGGCAGGTACTGCCAGATTTCGTCGGCGGTGAATGCCAGGATCGGCGCGATCCAGCGCACCAGCGCTTCGCTGATGTGATACAGCGCAGTCTGGCAGGAACGGCGGGCGACACTGTTGGCGCCGGTGGTGTACTGGCGGTCCTTGATGATGTCGAGGTAGAAGCCGCCCAGTTCCTGTACGCAGAAGTTGTGCACTTTGGAGTAGACGTTCCAGAAACGGTACTCGCTGTAGTGCTCTTCCAGCTCGCGTTGCAGCAGCAGCGTACGGTCAACGGCCCAGCGGTCCAGCGCCAGCATGTCTTCCGAGGCCAGCAGGTCGCGGGCCGGGTCGAAACCGGACAGGTTGGACAGCAGGAAGCGGGCGGTATTGCGGATACGCCGGTAGGCGTCGGCACTGCGCTGCAGGATCTGCTCGGAAACCGCCATTTCACCGGAATAGTCGGTGGCCGAAACCCACAGGCGCAGGATATCGGCACCCAGGGTGTTGTTGACCTTCTCCGGCTCGATGGTGTTGCCCAGCGACTTGGACATCTTGCGGCCGTTCTCGTCCACGGTGAAGCCGTGGGTCAGCAGCTCGCGGTACGGCGCGTGGTTGTCGATGGCGCAACCGGTCAGCAAGGACGAGTGGAACCAGCCGCGGTGTTGGTCGGAACCTTCAAGGTACAGGTCAGCGCGCGGGCCGGTGGCGTGGCCAATGTCGTGCGAGCCACGCAACACGTGCCAGTGGGTGGTGCCCGAGTCGAACCACACGTCGAGGGTGTCGGCGATCTTGTCGTACTGCTCGGCTTCAGCGCCCAGCAGTTCGGCGGCGTCCAGCTTGAACCAGGCCTCGATGCCCTGCTGCTCGACACGCTTGGCCACTTCTTCCATCAGCTCGACAGTGCGCGGATGCAGCTCGCCGGTCTGCTTGTGCAGGAAGAACGGGATCGGCACACCCCAGTTGCGCTGACGCGAGATGCACCAGTCCGGGCGGTTGGCGATCATCGCGTGCAGGCGCGCCTGGCCCCAGGCCGGAACGAACTTGGTGTCTTCAATGGCTTTCAGCGCACGCTCACGCAGCGGCTCGCCGGTGGTCGGCTGCTTGTCCATGCCCACGAACCACTGCGCGGTGGCGCGGTAGATCAGCGGGGTCTTGTGGCGCCAGCAGTGCATGTAGCTGTGGCTGATGGTTTCGGTGTGCATCAGCGCACCGACTTCGCTCAGCTTCTCGACGATGGCCGGGTTGGCCTTCCAGATGAACTGGCCGCCGAAGAATGGCAGCGACTCGACATACACGCCGTTGCTCTGCACCGGGGTGAGGATGTCGTCGTTGACCATGCCGTAGCGCTTGCAGGTGACGAAGTCGTCCTCACCGTAGGCTGGCGAGGAGTGCACCACGCCGGTACCGGCGCCCAGTTCGACGTAGTCGGCCAGGTAGATTGGCGACATGCGATCGTAGAACGGATGGCGGAAGTTGATCAGTTCCAGCGCAGAACCTTGGGCGGTGGCAAGGACCGAGCCTTCCAGGTTGTAACGCTTCAGGCACGCCTCGACCAGCTCTTCAGCCAGCACCAGCAGGCGCTCGCCGGTGTCGACCAAGGCGTACTTGAATTCCGGGTGGATGTTCAGGGCCTGGTTGGCCGGGATGGTCCACGGGGTGGTGGTCCAGATCACGATGGCGGCCGGCTTGGCCAGAGAGGCCAGGCCGAAGGCGGCGGCCAGCTTGGCCTCATCGGCAACCGGGAAGGCCACGTCGATGGTCTGCGACTTCTTGTCGGCGTACTCGACTTCCGCTTCAGCCAGCGCCGAACCGCAATCAAAGCACCAGTTCACCGGCTTCAGGCCCTTGAACACGAAGCCTTGCTTGACCATCTCGGCCAGGGCGCGGATTTCACCGGCCTCGTTGGCGAAGTTCATGGTCTTGTATGGGTTGTCCCAGTCACCCAGCACGCCCAGGCGGATGAACTCGGTCTTCTGCCCTTCAATCTGCTCGGCAGCGTACTCGCGGCACAGCTCGCGGGTACGGTCGGCGGAAAGGTGCTTGCCGTGGGTAACCTCCACCTTGTGCTCGATCGGCAGGCCGTGGCAGTCCCAGCCTGGCACGTACGGCGCATCGAAGCCGGCCAGGGTCTTGGAGCGGACGATCATGTCCTTGAGGATCTTGTTCAGCGCATGACCGATGTGAATCTTGCCGTTGGCATAGGGCGGGCCGTCGTGCAGGACGAACTTGGGACGATCCTTGCCAATTTCGCGCAGCTTCTGGTACAGGCCAATGCTGTCCCAGCGCTGCAGGATCTGCGGTTCGCGCTGAGGCAGGCCGGCCTTCATGGGGAAGGCGGTGTCCGGAAGGTTAAGCGTGGCTTTGTAGTCGGTCATTTCAGGCTCTTCGTTAGCGGTTGAGCGTGCCAATGTGCACGTGCGGCGGCGATATCCGCATCGATCGCCGACTTCAGCGCCTCCAGGGAGGCGAATCGCTGCTCTTCACGCAGCTTGTGGTGGAACTCCACCGTCAGGCGCCGGCCGTAAAGGTCGCCGGCAAAGTCCAGAAGATGAATCTCCAGGTGCGGGCGCCCATCACCGGCAACGGTGGGGCGCACGCCGATATTGCCGACACCCGGCCAAGCCTTGCCGTCGATCACGATGCTGGCCAGGTATACCCCGGACAGCGGCACGCGGCGGCGCTTGAGCTGGATGTTGGCGGTAGGTGTGCCGAGCTGGCGGGCAAGCTTCTGGCCGTGCAGCACGCGGCCTGTAATGCGGTACGGGCGGCCCAGCAGGTGTTCGGCCAGCTTGAAGTTGCCCTCGGACAAGGCCTTGCGCACTTCGGTGCTGCTGACCCGCAGGCCGTCCTGGATTACCGTGTTGGCGGCCTCGACGGTGAAGCCGTACGCGTTGCCGGCCTCGACCAGGAAAGCAAAGTCGCCAGCGCGGTCGCAGCCAAAGCGGAAGTCATCGCCCACTTCAAGGTGACGCACGCCCAGGCCGTCGACCAGGATGGCCTTGACGAAGGCATCGGCACTGAGCTTGCTCAGTCGCTGATTGAAGGCCAGGCACAGCACCCGGTCGATGCCTTCGGTCGCCAACAGCTCAATCTTGTCACGCAGCCGAGCCAGGCGCGCCGGCGCGGTATCAGGTGCGAAGTACTCGCGTGGTTGCGGTTCGAAGATCACCACGCAGGTCGGCAGGCCCAAGGCCTGACCACGCTCGCGCAGGCGCGCCAGGATTGCCTGGTGGCCACGGTGAACCCCGTCGAAGTTGCCAATGGTGGCGACACAGCCCCGGTGCTCGGGGCGCAGGTTGTGAAGACCTCGAACCAGCTGCATAACGCGCTTCTTGCTCATAAAGTGGCCGATTATAACCACACCCGGGCGCTGGTGACAGGCAGCAGCGCCCAAGGGCGGCGTGGAATGCGAAAAACCGACGCCTGACCCGCCAAAAGCCTCAGTGCAAGGCTTTGCGAGCGAAATGCCGGGGCCGGAAGCCGCACAGGTACAGGCAGCCAAAATACGTCACGACGCCCGCCAGGATCAGCGCCCCAAGCCGCAGGAAGCGCTCAAGCATGATGCCCTGTTCCCAGGCCGGCATATAGTGCATGCCCGCCAGCAGTACTGCCGACATCAGCGCCACCGCCAACACAAGCTTGAGCAGGAACACTGCCCAGCCAGGCTGAGGCTCAAACAACCGCTGACTGCGCAGTTTCCAGAACAGCAGGCCGGCATTCAGGCAGGCACCGAGGCTGATCGCCAATGCCAGGCCGGCATGTGCAAGCGGGCCGACCAGGGCAAGGTTGAACAGCTGGGTGCAGACCAGGGTGAAGACTGCAATCTTCACCGGCGTGCGGATATTCTGCTGCGCGTAGAAGCCCGGTGCCAGCACCTTGACCAGAATGATTGCCAGCAAGCCCACGGAATAGGCGATCAGCGCCCGCTGGGTCATGGCCGCATCAAACGCGCTGAACTTGCCATATTGGAACAGCGCGACGGTCAGCGGCTCGGCAAGAATGGCCAAAGCCAGGGTGCATGGCAGCACCAGCAGGAAGCACAGGCGCAGGCCCCAGTCGAGAATCCGCGAGTACTCCTCGCGGTCCTTGTTGGCGTAGGTCTTGGCCAGGGTCGGCAGCAGGATGGTGCCCAGGGCCACGCCCAGCACGCCCGAAGGCAGCTCCATAAGGCGGTCGGCGTAGTACATCCACGACACCGAGCCGGCGACCAGGAAGGAAGCAAAAATGGTGTTGATGATCAGCGAGATCTGGCTCACCGACACCCCCAGGATCGCCGGCAGCATCTGTTTCAGTACCCGCCACACACCCGCGTCCTTGAGGTTCAGACGCGGCAGCACGAGCATGCCGATCTTCTTCAGCGCTGGCAGCTGGTACAGCAACTGCGCCAGGCCACCCGCCAGCACGCCCCAGGCCAACGCCATGATTGGCGGGTTGAAATACGGTGTCAGCAACACGGCGAAGGCGATCATCGCCACGTTCAGCAGGGTGGGCGTGAAGGCCGGCACCGAAAAGCGGTTCCAGGTATTGAGGATCGCGCCGGCCAGGGAAGACAGCGAGATCAGGAATATATAAGGAAACGTCACCCGCAACAGGGCGGTGGTCAGCTCGTATTTTTCGGTGCTGTCGACAAAACCTGGGGCCGTCGCCCACACCACCCAGGGTGCAGCGAGGATGCCGATGGCGGTCACCAGGGCCAGCACCAGGGTCAGAAGGCCACTGATATAGGCGATGAAAGTGCGTGTCGCCTCCTCGCCTTGCTGGGTCTTGTACTCGGCCAGAATCGGCACGAAGGCCTGGGAGAATGCACCTTCGGCAAAAATGCGCCGTAACAGGTTGGGCAGCTTGAACGCGATGAAGAAGGCGTCGGTAGCGACACCAGCACCAAAAATACGGGCCAGGATGGTGTCGCGAACAAAGCCAAGCACCCGCGAAATCATGGTGATCGAGCTTACTGCAGCCAGGGATTTGAGCAGGTTCATCGAAAAGATTCACGCCAATGACAGAGGACGCTGCCAGACAGCGTCCGAATGTGCGATACTCCCGCGCCTTCGCAGGGGAGCCAAAAATTCCCGAGTGTACAGGTCGCGCAGCAGAAAGGAATCTTTCCCGCTTGTTGGCGCACCGCTCGGCGGAACCTTGCAGGTGGCCTTGACATCCGCTCGACTGATCGGCATGATTCGCGGCCTATTTTGTTTGCTATTTACCTAAAGTCTTTCGAGGAGCTCGACGGTGGCCAACACACCTTCCGCCAAGAAACGTGCAAAACAGGCTGAGAAGCGTCGCAGCCACAACGCCAGCCTGCGTTCCATGGTCCGCACCTACATCAAGAATGTAGTTAAAGCCATCGACGCAAAAGACGCCGAAAAAGCGCAAGCCGCTTACGTTCTGGCTGTACCTGTAATCGACCGTATGGCCGACAAGGGTATCATCCACAAGAACAAGGCTGCTCGTCACAAAGGCCGTCTGAATGGCCACATCAAGGCGCTGAAAGAAGCTGCAGCTGCCTAAGCGACGCGCTAGTCGAAAAACCGACCCTAGGGTCGGTTTTTTGTTGCCTGCGATTTATACACCGTCACCGATGCGCGTTGCTGCAACCTGCACATGATGACCGATATGCTTTGGGCAGCGCCACAAAGCAGGGGCCGCGCCAGGCGGCCCTACCCTTGCATCACTTGGCTATCTGAATCTTCGGCGCCCATTGCAGCCATTCATCCTCGGCCTTGTCGAACAAGGCAAAGGTCTGCCGCGGCCGTGCCGGGTTACCCATCTGCTCGCCATCTGGCGTTGCGAAGGCGATACCGCCATCAATCAGGGTTTCCACCGACTCGGTACGCACTGTAGCGCCCTTTAACAGCCCCCAGTCGAAACCGAAACCACTGCTGTTCCAGAAGCGGCTACCGCTGCGCACCAAGGCGGCATAGCGCGGCTCGATGAGGATATGAATCAGCACGCGATCAGCGTTCTGGCCCAGCTCGAAGCCTGTCACCTTGCCCACCTTGACCTCACGATAGGTAACCGGCACACCCGGCTTGATCGAGCCGCGGCGTGGCGCACTGAGCGTCAATGGCAGGCCGACCTCAGGCCCTGCGACCTGTGGGGCATCGGCCAAAGCGATGAAGTCGCGCTGTGGCCCACGGTCCTTGGCTGCTGGCTGCACCTCCACGTACTGCCCACCAATCAGGGTATCGAGGTTTTCAGTGCGCACCAGGCCCAGCGCCGGTTTGACCACCCAGAACTGCGTACCGGCACGTGCAATACGATCCGCCGCTTCGGTAATACGCGCCCGCAGCAGTACCGCCTGCAGGTCATCGGTGAGGTCAACGCTCTCGATACTGCCTACATCCAGGCCGCGGAAGCGGATGGCCGTGCCCGGTTTCAAGCCATCGGCACGCGCTACACGGATGGTGATCAACGTACCCGCACGGTTTACCGCTTCCTGGCTGTCATGCAGACGGAAGCGTGGAATGTGCCGCTTCAGCGGTACATCGGGTCGTGGCGTATCGAAGGCAATACCGCCGGCCATCAGTGTTTGCAGCGATTCACTCTTGATCTTGATACCCGACAGGCCGCCGGTCAGGGTGATCCCACTGACATTCCAGAAGCGGGACGAACCATTGACCAGTTTCTCGTACTCCTTCTCGATATGCACACCGATCAGGATTCGATTGCTGTTACGAGCGAACTGATAGCTCTGCACGCTGCCCACCTTCACCTGGCGGTACATCACCGGGCTGCCGACTTCCAGCGAACCCAAGGTGTCGGCGAACAACACCATGTGCAGGCCCGGCGCCTTGAGGTCGAGTGGCGGCGCCTTGGCACGCGCCTCGAACTCACGCTCTGGCCGTGCGCCCTTCTCACCGGGACGAATGGCGATGTAGTTACCTTTGACCAGCGCTTCCAGGCCAGTGATTCCCGCCAGGGAAATCGACGGCTTGACTACCCAGAACTGGGTCCCGTCTACCAGGTAGTCCTCGGTCAGTGGGTCGAGTGTCAGCTCGGCCGAAGCGCTGGCCAGGTTGTCTTCCATCTTCAGGGCTTTCAGCGAGCCCACCTGGATGCCCTTGTACATGACCGGCGTGCGACCCGCCTGCAGGCCTTCATAATCGCTCAGCTTCACTTTTACCCGGATACCCGCCTGGGCGGCATCGAAGTCCTCGTACAGGCGGAACGGCAGGCTCGGATCGGTGGGCGGGCTGTCCTTGCGGTACTCCGGCGTGGCGAAAGCGATACCACCCGCCACAATGCTCGACAACGACTCACTGCGCACCTTCACACCCGAAAGCGAAGCATCGATGCTGACACCGCTGGCGTTCCAGAAACGTGTGTGCTTGCGCACCAGGCTAGCGTAAGCCGGCTCGATGAAGACTTTTACCTCTACGGTGCTCTGGTCCTCGGACAGGCGGTAGCTTTTCACCCGGCCAACCTGAATCTGCTTGTAGAACACCGGGCTGTCACGGTTGAGCGAGCCCAGCCTGTCGGCCTTGAGGGTCAGGTGCAGGCCTGGCTCAGAGTCCGAGAGCGGTGGTGCCACCTTCAATGCCACAAAGCGTTTGGTACGCTCCCCCTCCCCCGGACTAACAGCGATGTAGTTGCCCGAAACCAGTGTTTCAAGGCCGGATATTCCGGCCAGGCTGACGCTCGGCTTCACCAGCCAGAAACGCGTGCCTTTGTTCAGATGGGGCTCGGCGGCCTTGTTCATCTCGATGGTAGCGATCACCCCCTGCGTGTCGCCCTTGGCGTCGAGCACCAGGCTTTTCACCTTGCCAACCGGCATGCCCTTGTAGATGACCTCGGTCTTGTTGGCGACGATACCCTCTCCCGACTCGAAGCGGACTTCAATTTCCACGCCAGCGTCGCGGTAGGCCTGCCACGCGAGCCAGCCACCGATCATCAGCGCAATCAAAGGCAGGATCCAGATGGCCGACCAGTTCGAGGCTGGGCGGGTTTTAGCCGTTGGCAGGTCACTCATGGTCGTCATCCGACTCCGTGTTATCCCAAATCAGTCGGGGATCGAAAGTTAAAGCGGCAAGCATTGTCAGGATCACCACAGTTGCGAAGGCGACAGCGCCCAGGTTGGCTTCGACACTGGCTATTCGGCCAAAATTCACCACTGCCACCAGGATGGCAATGACGAAGATATCCAGCATGGACCAGCGCCCAATGAATTCGATGAAGCGGTACATCAGTATCCGCTGCCGGGCTGAAAGCGGTTGCCGCCGTTGAACGGAATACAACAGCAAGCCGATGCCCACCAGCTTGAACGTGGGGACCAGGATACTGGCAATGAACACCACAGCCGCAATGGGCACCATGCCGTGTTTGAGCAGGGTGATGACCCCGGACATGATGGTGTCCGGGCTGCCCTGACCGAGGGTACTCACGGTCATGATCGGCAGTATGTTGGCCGGGATGTAGAGGATCGACGCCGCAATCAGCAACGCCCAGGTACGCACGATACTGTTCGGCCGGCGTGCATGCACGATAGCGCCGCAGCGTGTGCAGGTTTGTGAAGTACTGTCAGCCTCTTGCCTGTTCAGCTCGTGACACTCATTGCAGACAAGAATGCCTGCGTCAATCGCCCGCATGCAGGTCCTCCCCCGATAACGCACTCCAGATCTGGTGGGGCGACATCACCACCTCGAGCCATACCTGGATCAATAACAGACTGATGAAACAGAACAGCCCAAGGCCCACGGTCAGCTCGGCCAGATCCACCAGCTTTACGATGGCCACCAGCACCCCCATGAAATAGACCTCGAGCATGCCCCAGTCACGTAGGTGGTGATAGATACGGTAGAAGACCAGGCCGTAGTCACGCCCGAAGTTCAGGCGGATGCTCAACAGGACGACCAGCTGACAGAGCAGTTTCGCCAGTGGAATGACCATGCTACAGAGCAAGACCACCACGGCAACACCGCGCATTCCCGAGTTGTACAGGCCTAGCACGCCACTCCAGACCGTATCGTCTGAAGTCTGACCAAGCAGGTGCAACTGCATGATCGGCAGGAAACTGGCCGGCACGAACAGCAAAAGGGCCGCCAGCACCAAGGCCAGGCTGCGATTGACCACATTGTGCCGGTGGGCATAGAGCTCGTAGCCGCAGCGCGGGCATTGGGCTTTTTCATCATGCTGCAGCACGGGCTTGCGTAGCAGCAGGTCGCATTCATGGCAGGCGACAAGCTCGTCCAACGGCAACTGTGCCAGGGTTTCAGGTTCGACAGAATTGGACATATAGCGCTTCTGAATAGGTGCGTGGGGCTATTCTAGTGTTCTGGCTCGAATTGTGGGAGGCGACGTTGGCCTGGAGGGTATACGCCCCTGCCTGCCGTTGCACCATTCTCTGTAGGAGCGGGTTTACCCGCGATCACCGGCGAAGCCGGTGTCCTCCACCGAGCTGCCTGCTTCACGGCATGCCCACAGTGATTCAAACAAGCCCTGGCTTTTTTGCCCACAAAGACAAAACCCCTACCTGCATG
>NZ_JBICJS010000074.1:0-64628 GCF_043103305.1 Pseudomonas sp. YQ_5
GGACCTGTAGGAGCGGGTTTACCCGCGAAAGGGCCAGCACAGACAACACAAGACCATCGCCTTGACACCAACCCTCGCACACCTCGCACGACATGCTAAAGTCGCCCCCGTTCCCGCACCACCCAACGGATCCAGCATGCCCGCACTCGATGCCACCCTTACCCCCTGGCCAGAACTCGCCGCCCGCCACCCCTGCGACGCCCTGCTGCTGGGCAATGGCGCCAGCCGCGCAGTATGGAAGCCGTTCGGCTACTTCTCGCTGTTCGAGCAAGCGCAACGCGCAGGCCGCAAGAAAGGCCTGGCGGTCAGCGACCAGGCACTGTTCAAGTCCTTGGCCACGGAACTGTTCGAGCCGGTGCTCAGCGCCCTCAACACCACGGTGCGTACCAATGCCGCCCTGGCCATCAACTCCACCGCACCGCTGAACCGCTACTACTCGATCAAGGAAGCGTTGATCCACGCCGTGCGTACGGTGCATCTGCCCTGGCAACTGCTGCCGCCGGCCACCTTGGCAACCCTCAATCAGGCGCTGCGCAGCTATCGAAGCGTCTACACCAGCAACTACGACCTGCTGCTGCCATGGGCCGTGCAGCACGCCCCGAATGGCTTCGCCGAGCTGTTCGACGAACAGGGCTATTTCGACGTGCGACGCACCGGCAGCGAAGGTACCCGGGTGATGCACCTGCATGGCGGCCTGCACTTGCTCAAGCTGCCCGACGGCACCACCCGCCAGCGCAGCGCTGAAAGTGCCGAACTGCTCGATGGGTTTGCCGTGAACATCCCGGGTGAAGTACCGCTGTTCGTCAACGAAGACCGCAGCGACGAGAAACTGCGCGCCATCCGCAACTCGGACTATCTGAGCTGGTGCCTGGGGCAACTGGCAGAGGAAAGCCAGGGGCTATGCCTGTTCGGGCAGCACCTGGACAGCAGTGACCGGCACCTGCTCGACGCTGTGCGCCAAGCACGTCCGCAACAGTTGTCCATTGCCATTCGGCCGCTGGGCGAGGCGTCGGTGATTAATCAGAAGCAGCATTTTGCAGATCGTTTCGGGGATTTGCCGGGGACGACGCTGCATTTCTTCGATGCCAGCACCCATCCGCTGGGGCAGGTAGCATTGGCTGTCGAAGTGCCGTCCAGCCTTGAACGAGGGGCTTGAGCAGAAGC
Organism: Pseudomonas sp. YQ_5; assembly: GCF_043103305.1. Lineage (NCBI taxonomy): Bacteria > Pseudomonadati > Pseudomonadota > Gammaproteobacteria > Pseudomonadales > Pseudomonadaceae > Pseudomonas > Pseudomonas sp. YQ_5. The sequence goes on from NZ_JBICJS010000074.1 coordinate 1,165, forward strand.
TCAATAGGTTGAGTCACAAGCACCAAACACTCGCTCATACGCACTTGAGACATTTACAGCAACGCTCTGCGAGCCAGCTCCAAGGTGCCCTGAGCAAGCCAGTAGTTGCCTTAGGCTCTGTACGAAAAGCCTTTATACTTGTTCATCCTGCGTTGAAAACAGCCTTGGAATGCTCATGTACTCCAGTACACTCCGCTTCCTCGGTTGTTTTCGCCTTGCCTGACCTGCGCCCCAAGACTTTCGTACAGAGCCTAAGAGACCAGATGTCGCTTCGATGAGACGAGCGCTGGTCACAACACTGCAAACGCCTTTCAGCGCGCTCTTGATCGCTTCTTTCGCAGAGGTAGATTCGCGGATAAATACTAGCGCCAATCGAATTGGCTGTCCTAAACCGACCAGCGCAAACTACACCCGCCTTCGGCCAGATGTTCCAATATCGCATCGGTGCCTACTTTTTCGCTCAACTGATACTTGAGCGTTAACCCATATTCCATCGCTACTTCTCCTTCCCAGCATTTGGCGCAACTTTCACCGCTTTGCTGCCCAAGCCGTTATCGACCACACGCCTTAACTGGCGCGCAAAATTGCCAGGACGCAGAGGGATGCAATCAGAATACCAACTTCCAAACTCCGAGCAAGACCAGAAATATCCTACAAGCCATTAGGATCGCTCCGTAGTACTTACTTTAAAATGCAACTGCACCTGCAAAAAATCTTGACCGCTCATACGTCTGATGATTCTATCAAGTGCGTCTTATATGTACCGCGCACCATCGCGCCGGGCCTTGACCTGATTCATCAACAGATAAAATAACAGGAAGTTACCCGATGAAATTTATAATTATAGGGTACGGAGCGACTGCAACCGCACTTCTCCCCATACTCTTCGATGAGTTTGGCGACCAGATATCTTCACTTACTGTCATTGACCCACTCCCAAAAGACGACAACAGTCACCCCACCGTTTCCCCCAAAACTTTTGTTTGCACGCGCCTGACGATCGAAAACTACAAAGACATCCTGATAGACCCGAATGACAATACATTCTTGATAAATCTATCCGTCGACGTCTCAAGCCTAGACTTGGTCGCCTATTGCCAAGAGCGGGGAGCAAAATATTTAGACACCTGTATCGAGCCGTGGGCAGGATACTATACAAACACCACCATAGACCTCAAGTACAGGACCAACTACCATCTACGAGAAAGTATGCTCGCCCTTAAACGAGCGTGCAAAGGTGGCCCCACAGCCGTTATCGCACATGGGGCAAACCCTGGGTTGGCATCCCACTTTGTCAAACAAGCACTACTTCACCTTCGGCATGATCTGTACGGCGCGAACGACCACGTACCAACCACACGCCAAGAATGGGCGCAGCTAGCATGCGACCTGCACATCAAAACCATTCACATCGCTGAACATGACACTCAAATAGCTAAAACACCTAAAACAATCGGGGAGTTCATCAACACTTGGTCAGTCGACGGTTTTATCGCTGAAGGATGCCAGCCTTCGGAATTAGGCTGGGGGACTCATGAGCTAAAACTACCAATTGGAGCACATTTTCATGAGTCCGGCTGCAAGAGTTCAATATATTTGACTCAGCCGGGCGCATCGGTTCGAATAAAAACGTGGACACCTGCTGCCGGCCCTTGCTTGGGATTCTTGATCACTCACAACGAATCCATATCCCTGTCGGATTACTTGACAGTTCATGATGAGAACGGCGTCTCCTATAGGCCAACCGTCAATTACGCCTATCATCCTTGCAATGACGCCATTCTCTCACTTCATGAACTAATCGGAAATTCATGGCAGCCACAGCAGCGAAAACGTGTCATTAGTGGCAATGATATCCTTGAGGGCGCTGACTATCTCGGCGTTCTCTTGATGGGGCATGAGAAGAATGCATATTGGTACGGCTCTGCCCTTAAAAACTGTGCAGCTCAAGCTTTGAACCCCCAAAGTTCTGCCACCACCTTACAAGTAGTTGCAGGTGTAATAGCTGGCATCAGATGGGCCTTAGAAAACCCAAGACATGGAATTGTGGAGGCGGAGGAAATCGATTTCCAGTTCATACTCGGCATTGCACAACCCTATTTGGGAGAGCTGGTCGGCGCATACACAAACTGGTCACCTGATTACAACGCAAAGGATAGCCTTTATCCCTCAACCTACCTCTCATGGCAGTTTGAGAAATTCCTTGAACACGTACAGGACGTACAAACATGGGCTATATAAAGACGGCAATCGGCCTGAAGTGCCATGACTGGTCATCAGTCGAACTATTGAAAGAACTTTCACCTGCTACCATTACCAAAAATAAGAAAGACATCAAGCGTCGCCAAGAAAATTTATGGCACGACATGAGTTCCGAGTTCGATTCGAAGCACTTTCTTCTCTATCTCCTGAAACGTAAAGACCTTAATCTAAGCGATGAATTTCTGGAGTTTACATGCCTTTGGCATCTCGACGAACAAAACCACTACAGAGGCCTGCGCAAGATAAACAGCGTTCTTTACGGACAAAGCGAAGAGCTCATCGAACGCCAGTTGAATGCCAGAGAGCCAGACTTTGGGGCCATTGAAAAATTTCTGACTGATGAATTCACCATTCTGCTCTCTATTGCATTCGATGAAATAACAAGCACAAGAGCCTACAAGCAAGACTTTGATTTTTTTGATAGCTTGGGACCTTCATGCCTGTCAACCTGGATACGTAACGCCGCTAGGGATGAAGCTGCACACTATGGAAACACAATAACAATCTTGAAACTTCGCCACTCATCAAGATTAAAGGAGGCGCCAACTATACTGGACAACATTTTGGCACATGAAACCTCACAATCATTCACCTACAACAATACATTCCTTTTTGATCATAACACTGACGATTTTTCCCATGAACTATTACAACATAGCAAAAGCACGATCATCGGTGCCCTGGAGCGTCACCCATGACTTGGATATACTTATCTCTAATGGCACCATTACTATGGAGCCTATCCAACATACTAGACAAATTCGCCATTGAGCATATAACATCAAATTATATACCCTTTATTTTTCTTCTCAGCATAGGTAATATATTTTTTGCCGCAGCCATACTTACTTTTCTTGATGTCTCTGAAATCGACCCCTTATTCGCCAGCCTTAATATACTTTCTGGGCTTGCTATATTCCTTCAGTATTTCGCATATAGCTACTCCCTGGAGGACATGGATGTTTCGGTAGTGATACCTATCCATCAGTCAGAGCCACTATTTGTTCTGGCGGCATCCATATTAATATTTCACGCTTTCCCCACGCACGAGCAGTTTTTAGGATTTTTCTTGATCACCGGGGGTATTTTATCGCTCTGCCTGTCAAAAAAAACAATTCTTGGGCTAGGAGAAAGAAGGCATGTTGCGATGGTATTTGTATCCGCATTTTTTGGCGCTATATCAACCATCATTTCCGACGAAATACTAAAAAGCAAAAACCTTGAGTTCGTTCTGCTTTTCAACTTTTCAGGGTATGCATTCGGTGGGCTTCTACTGCTGCTTAACCCTGCCTGGAGAAGGCTAATAATTCAGGACCTGAAAGTTCTTAACGCCAGGCAATTTAGCATTTTCGCCGCCACCAATCTATTCGATGTAGGAGGCTACGTATTTTTCATGGCCGCATTGGCAGTAGGCGGCGGCGCGGCCTTGGTCTCAGTCGTTGTTAGTATTCACCCTGTGTTTGTACTTATTTTTGGAATCATCGCCACCCGGTTCTTTCCGAACTTCATTAGCGAAGATATCGCACCCTCTGGCATCCTGAGGAAGTCCATCTCAATCCTGATCATCATATCAGGCATATCGATAGCGGCATTTAATGACATGTAAAAAGCATGAAACTGCAAGAGCCTGGGGGCGCGCCAACATTCACGCAAAGATGACCATCAAAGCAATCCATCCGCGCGCAACAATGTTTCCAGGCAATGCTCCTGCACCCCATAGAACGCCTTGAGCTGGGCAATTTTCTCCAGCAACGCCCCGTTATCCCCCGCCTGGCGCCGCTTCACCGCAAGAATCATCTTGTTCTTGTTGGTGTGCTCCAGCGAGATGAACTCGAACACCTTGGTTTCATAGCCACAGGCTTCCAGATACAGCGCGCGCAGGCTGTCGGTGAGCATTTCGGCCTGCTGGCCCAGGTGCAGGCCGTACTGCAGCATGGGTTGCAGCAACCCCGGGCTGTGCAGTTGCGGGCGGATCTGTTTGTGGCAGCACGGCGAGCACATGATGATTGCGGCGTTGCAGCGGATGCCGGTGTGGATGGCGTAGTCGGTGGCGATGTCACAGGCATGCAAGGCGATCATCACCTCGATGGCCTCAGGCACCACGCTGCGTACATCACCACACTGGAACTCCAGGCCCGGGTGGTCCAGGCGTGCGGCTGCGGTGTTGCACAGGTCGACCATGTCCTGGCGCAGTTCCACGCCAGTCACCTGTGCGTCGCGGCCCAGGCTGTTGCGCAGGTAATCGTGCATGGCAAAGGTCAGGTAGCCCTTGCCCGAACCGAAGTCGGCCACCCGCAGCGCCTGTTCCGCCGACACCGGTGCATTGGCGAGGGCGTGATCGAAGACCTCGATGAATTTGTTGATCTGCTTCCACTTGCGCGACATGGACGGGATCAGTGCGCCTTGTGCGTCGGTCACACCGAGGTCGCGCAGAAATGGCCGCGACAGTTCCAGATAACGCTTCTTCTCGCGGTCATGCCCGCTGCCCGCGTCGGCCACACGCGGCGCCTGGGCACCGTGGCGCTGGAGCATCGGTTTGCCCTTCTTGCTGAAGGTCAGCTGCACTTCGCCGTCAGCATCGAACAGGTGAGCATTGCGGAAGCTGTCCGGCAGCAACTCGGCAACCAGCACCTGGGCCTGGTCCAGCGGCAGGTTGCGGGTGATGTCGCGGGTCTGGTGGCGGTAGACCAGCGACAGGCACGGCTGGCCCTTGACCTGCAGCGGCTTGGCAATGATCCGTTGCAAGGTCTGGTCGGCACCGACATGGCGCGCCAGCACCAGCTTGACCAGGGTTTCGCCGTGCAGGGCGGCGTTCAGCAGGTCGAGAAACTGAGCGCGCGCATCCGGCGCGCAAGAGGCAGAAGTACTGGCGGACATGAAAAAGGGGGCCTTGGGTAGCGGAACGCCTATTCTAACGTGCCCCAAGCACCCTGTGGGAGCGCTCTCCAGAAACGCTGGTGCTCCTTCAGTCGAGAATCACCAAACGGTTGGGCAATTCGTTGCGGGCATGGGTTGGCGGCACGTGCTGGCTAAGCAGCTCGCCACACGCCTCGATGCACTCGACAAAGCCCTGGAACGTTCGCCCCTGGCGCACCTGCTCGGCAAAGCGGGCACCGATGGCCGCGCGGGCTTCGGCATCCAGGCAGTGTTCAATACCCCGATCGACCAGTATTTCCACATGCCGCTCCGCCTCGCTGACAAAAATCAGCACGCCCGTGGCGCCTGCTGTGCGCTGCAGGTTCTGCTCGCGAAACTGCTGGCGGGCCAGGCGCGAGGCGCGCCAGCGGCGCAAGGCACGGGGGATCAACCAATCGGCCAGGCGCGGGTTGCGCAGAAGCAGGCACAGGCCGACGAACAACAGCACGTTGCCCATCAGCACACCGCGCACGCTGGGCCAAGCCAGCAGCCAGTGCAACAGACCGGGTACGGCCAGCGCCAGCACGGCGGCCCAGAGCAACGGCCAATAGGCATAATCGTCTGCACGGCGGGCCAGCACCGTCACCAGTTCGGCATCGGTACGCCGTTCGGCACGGGCAATGGCTTCGGCAATCTGCCGCTGATGGTATTCGTCGATGGGGGTCATGCCGTCGGTCTCTTGAGCGTTCTTATAGTTGTTATCCCGGCATTCGGGGCTTCATCCGCAGGCGATATATTCAGGCATAATCCGCCGCTGGAAGAATTGCCCGCAAATCGTACAACAATAGCCGCCTGAAAACTTCGGTCGCGCACCTATCACCGTGGATACGGCAGCGGCCCCATAACGGAATTGATGATGAAACTGTCTTTGCTGGGCCTGGCCATGGGCCTTGCCAGTCAGGCGGCCCTCGCCGCCCCCTCCGCCCCGCCCCTGCAGGACAAGCAGGCATTCATCGAGCATCTGATCAGCCAGATGACCGAAGCCGAAAAAATCGGCCAGTTGCGCCTGATCAGCATCGGCCCGGAAATGCCCCGCGACAAGATCCGCGAGGAGATCGCCGCCGGCCGCATCGGCGGCACCTTCAACTCACGCACTGCCCCCGAAAACCGGCCAATGCAGGACGCGGCCATGCGCAGCCGCCTGAAGATCCCGATGTTCTTCGCCTACGATACCGTCCACGGCGAGCGCACCATCTTCCCGATCGGCCTGGGCATGGCCGCTACCTGGGACATGGAGGCCGTCGCCAAGGTCGGCCGCACCGCCGCGATCGAAGCCTCGGCCGACGCCCTGGACATGACGTTCGCGCCAATGGTGGATATCGCCCGTGACCCGCGCTGGGGCCGCACCAGTGAAGGTTTCGGCGAAGACACCTACCTGACCTCGAAAATCGGCCAGGTAATGGTGCGCTCGTTCCAGGGCAGCAGCCCGGCCAACCCCGACAGCATCATGGCCATCGTCAAGCATTTCGCCTTGTATGGCGCCGTGGAAGGCGGGCGCGACTACAACACGGTCGATATGAGCCTGCCGAAAATGTACAACGACTACCTGCCACCCTATCGCGCCGCGCTCGATGCAGGTGCCGGTGGCGTGATGGTCGCGCTGAACTCGATCAACGGCGTACCGGCCACCTCCAACACCTGGCTGATGAACGACCTGCTGCGCAAGGAGTGGGGCTTCAAGGGCGTGACCATCAGCGACCACGGTGCCATCCAGGAACTGATTCGCCACGGCGTCGCCCGTGATGGCCGTGAAGCTGCCAAGCTGGCGATCAAGGCCGGCATCGACATGAGCATGAACGATACCCTGTACGGCGAAGAGCTACCGGGCTTGCTGAAGTCCGGCGAGGTGACCCAGCGCGAACTGGACCAGGCGGTACGTGAGGTGCTTGGTGCCAAGTACGACATGGGCCTGTTCAAAGACCCATACGTGCGTATCGGCAAGGCTGAAACCGACCTGAAAGACTACTACAGCAACGACCGCCTGCACCGCGAAGCTGCGCGTGACGTGGCACGCCGCAGCCTGGTGCTGCTGGAAAACCGCAACCAGACCCTGCCGCTGAAAAAGGCCGGCACCATTGCCGTGGTCGGCCCGCTGGCCGATGCCCCGATCGACATGATGGGCAGCTGGGCCGCCGACGGTAAACCCGTCCACTCGGTGACCGTGCGCGAAGGCTTGCGCCGCGCCGTGGACGGCAAGGCCAAGCTGGTCTACGCCAAAGGCTCCAACGTCACGGGTGACAAGGCGATACTCGACTACCTGAACTTCCTCAACTTCGATGCCCCGGAAATCGTCGACGACCCACGCCCGCCTGCCGTGCTGATCGATGAAGCAGTCAAGGCGGCGAAGCAATCCGACGTCGTGGTCGCCGTGGTCGGCGAGTCCCGCGGCATGTCCCACGAGTCGTCAAGCCGTACCACCCTGGAGATCCCGGCCAGCCAGCGCGAGCTGATCAAGGCGCTCAAGGCCACCGGCAAACCGCTGGTGCTGGTGTTGATGAACGGCCGGCCGCTGTCGATCAGCTGGGAGCGCGAGCAGGCCGACGCCATCCTGGAAACATGGTTCGCCGGCACCGAAGGCGGCAATGCCATCGCCGACGTGCTGTTTGGCGACTACAACCCCTCCGGCAAGCTGGCCATTACCTTCCCACGGTCTGTGGGCCAGATCCCGATGTACTACAACCACACCCGCATCGGCCGGCCGTTCACGCCGGGCAAGCCGGGCAACTACACCTCGCAATACTTCGAAGAACCCAACGGGCCGCTTTACCCGTTCGGCTATGGCTTGAGCTACAGCAGCTTCGAGCTGTCGGGCCTGAACCTGTCGGGCAAGGATCTCAAGCGCGGCGATACGCTGGAAGCCAAGGTAACGGTCAAGAACACCGGCAAGGTTGCAGGCGAGACGGTGGTGCAGTTGTACCTGCAGGATGTGTCGGCGTCGATGAGCCGCCCGGTGAAAGAGCTGAAAAACTTCCAGAAGCTGATGCTTGAACCGGGCGAAACCCGCACGTTGACCTTCCGCATCAGCGAGGACGACCTGAAGTTCTACAATGGCCAGTTGCAGCGGGTTGCCGAACCAGGGGAGTTCAATGTCCAGGTAGGTCTGGACTCCCAGGCGGTGCAGCAGCAGAGCTTTGAATTGCTTTGACTGAAAAAGGCCGCCTGTTCCGGCCTCTTCGCGGGTAAACCCGCTCCTACAGGTGCTGCAGAGTACCTGTAGGAGCGGGTTTACCCGCGAAGAGGCCGGCCCCGATATCCCACCACCGGATCCGCCCCCAATGCCCTTTTCCTTTCGCGCCCTGCGTCTGGGGCTGATCACCCTGCTGATCGTGCTGGGTACCGCACTCAGCGCCGGCTGGGCCATGCACCAGGCCAAGCGCCAGGCCATGGAAGACGACGCCAAGCGTGCCAGCCAGCAACTGGGCCTGTACGCCAACGCACTGCACACCCTGATCGACCGCTACCGTGCCCTCCCCGCCGTGCTGGCGCTCGACCCGGAACTGATCGCAGCCTTGCGCGGCCCGGTCGACGAAGGCGTTCAGAACGCCCTGAACCACAAGCTCGAACGTATCAATGGCGCCGCCAATTCCTCCACCCTCGAACTGCTCGACCGCACCGGCCTGGCCATTGCCGCCAGCAATTGGCGGCTGCCCAGCAGCTACGTCGGCTCCAACTACGGTTTCCGTCCCTACTTCAAGCAAACCCGCAGCCAGGGCAGTGGCCGCTTCTATGCCGTGGGCGTGACCAGTGGCGTGCCGGGCTACTTCCTCGCCAGCGCGGTGAACGACGAGCACGGCCGATTCCTTGGTGCCATGGTGGTGAAGCTGGAATTCCCCGAGCTGGAACGCGAATGGCGACAGGGCAACGATATCCTGCTGGTCAGCGACGCCCGCGGCATTACGTTCATCGCAAACCAGGATGGCTGGCGCTACCGCGAGCTTCAGCCGCTCAGTGGCGCCGACCGAGCCGAGCTGGCCGAAACCCGTCAGTACGACAAGCAACCGCTGGTGCCGCTACAGCATCAGGTACTGACGCGGTTTGCCCCCTACAGCACCCTTAGCCGCGTGCAAGGCCCCGAGGGTAGCACCGAGTACTTGTGGGAAAGCCTGCCGCTGGAAGGCGAAAACTGGACCTTGCACCTGCTGCGCAAACCGCAGGTCGCTGCAGACGGCCTTAATGCAGCGCTTGGCGCCGCCGCCGTCTGGCTGAGCCTGGTGTTCGCCGCCCTTTTCGTCAGTCAACGCCTGCGCCTGGCACGCCTGCGCCAGCGCAGCCGGCAAGAACTCAAACGCCAGGTCGAGGAGCGCACCCGCGAGCTGCGCACTGCCCAGGAAGGCCTGGTGCAATCAGCCAAACTGGCCGCACTCGGGCAAATGTCAGCGGCCATGGCCCATGAAATCAACCAGCCGCTGACCACCCAACGTATGCAACTGGAAACCCTGCGCCTGCTGCTTGACCATGGTCGCCATGACGAAGCGCGGCAAGCGCTGGAGCCGCTGGAACAGATGCTCACGCGCATGGCAGCACTTACCAGCCACCTGAAAACCTTTGCCCGCAACAGCCCGATGGGCCTACGCGAACGCCTCGACCTGGCAACCGTGGTCGACCAGGCCTTGCACCTGCTGGAAGCGCGCATTCGCAGCGAGGAAGTGGAGGTGGCTCTGTACCTGGCACGCCCGGCCTGGGTACGCGGCGATGCCATCCGCCTGGAGCAGGTGCTGATAAACCTCCTGCACAACGCGCTCGACGCCATGATCGACAAGCGGTACAAACGCCTGGAGATCCGCATCGAACCCGACGGGGAGCTATGGCGCCTGAGTGTGCTCGACTCGGGTGGCGGCATTGCCGAAGCCGACCTGGCCAAGGTCTTCGACCCGTTCTTCACCACCAAACCGGTGGGGGAAGGGCTAGGGCTGGGCCTGGCCATCTCTTACGGCATCGTCCATGAGGCCGGCGGCCAGTTGCGGGCCGAAAACCTGCCTGGCGGCGCGCGCCTGAGCCTTACCCTGCCCCGCGACCTGGAGCCTGTATGTTGAATTCGGTGATCGTCGTCGATGATGAAGCCAGTATCCGCACTGCTGTAGAGCAATGGCTGAGCCTGTCCGGCTTCAGCGTGCAGTTGTTCGCTCGCGCCGAAGAGTGCCTGGCACACCTGCCGCAGCACTTCCCTGGGGTGATCATCAGCGATGTACGCATGCCGGGTATGGATGGCCTGCAATTGCTCGAACGCCTGCAAGCGAACGACCCCGACCTGCCCGTGATTTTGCTGACCGGTCACGGTGATGTACCGATGGCGGTAGAAGCCATGCGCAGCGGGGCCTATGACTTCCTGGAAAAACCCTTCACGCCGCAAGACTTGCTGGGCAGCCTGCGTCGCGCCCTGGAAAAGCGCCAGCTGGTGCTGGAGAACCGCCGGCTCCACGAGCAGGCCGACCTCAAGTCACGCCTGGAAGTCACGCTGCTGGGCATGTCCCAGGGCCTGCAACAGCTGCGCCGGCAAGTCCTGGACCTGGCCAGCCTGCCGGTAAACGTGCTGATCCGCGGTGAAACCGGCAGTGGCAAGGAGCGGGTGGCCCGCTGTCTGCACGACTTTGGCCCCCGTGCCGCCAAGCCCTTTGTAGCCCTTAACTGCGCGGCCATCCCCGAGTCGTTGTTCGAGGCCGAACTGTTCGGCCATGAGAGCGGCGCCTTCACGGGCGCCCAGGGTAAACGGATCGGCAAGCTGGAGTATGCCAACGGTGGCACCGTGTTCCTCGACGAAATCGAGAGCATGCCACTGGCCCAACAGGCCAAGCTGTTGCGGGTGATTCAGGAGCAGAAGTTGGAGCGCCTGGGGGCCAACCAGAGCATCAGCGTCGACCTGCGCATCATTGCTGCGACCAAGCCCGACCTGCTCGAGGAGGCGCGTGCCGGGCGCTTCCGAGAAGACCTGGCCTACCGCCTGAACGTCGCCGAATTGCGCCTGGCACCGCTGCGCGAGCGGCGAGAGGACATTCCGCTGCTGTTCGAACACTTTGCCCGTGCTGCCGGTGAAAAGCTTGGTCGCGCGGCCCCGCCGCTATCGGGTGCACAGCTGGCGCAGCTGCTGTCACATGACTGGCCTGGCAACGTGCGTGAGCTGGCCAATGCGGCGGAGCGGCATGCGCTGGGGCTGGGTTCGCCAAACATCGAGGTGGCACCTGCCGGGCAGTCGCTGGGCGAGCAGATGGAAGCATTCGAGGCGCAATGCCTGCGTGCGGCCTTGCGTCAGCATGGGGGCGAGATCAAGTCGGTGATGGAGGCTTTGCAACTGCCGCGGCGCACGCTTAACGAGAAGATGCAACGGCATGGGCTGGTGCGCGAGGATTTTATTGGGCAGGCATGAGCGGAAATCCGCTTATGACCAGGACCGGGTAGGCGAAAAACCGCTCATCTCGTCGAGATTTCAGACTGCTTTGCAGCCCTTCGCGGTCAGGCCCGCTCCTGCAGAGGGCGGCGCAACACCCACTACTGTGCCGGCTTGGGATATTTGACGCCCTCAAATGAATCAGCCTGCACCCATTTGGCACACCTTCTGCAATTGCCTTGGCAAGCTGCGCCACGGCGCGCTCCACAAAAACAACGAGAAGGTATCCCTGATGGATAACGCCACCTCCCTGCCCGCCGGGGCGGCCACCGCGCCTGCCGCAGAAAAAACCACCGCCAGCCGCTTGAAGTCGATTTTCAGCGGGTCCATCGGCAACATGGTCGAATGGTACGACTGGTACGTCTACGCCGCATTCTCGCTGTACTTCGCCAAGGCCTTCTTCCCGGCCGGCGACTCCACCGCACAACTGCTCAATACCGCCGCGATCTTCGCCGTGGGCTTCCTCATGCGCCCGATCGGTGGCTGGCTGATGGGCCTGTACGCCGACCGCAAGGGCCGCAAGGCCGCGCTGATGGCGTCGGTACTGCTCATGTGCGCGGGCTCGCTGGTCATCGCCCTGACCCCCGGTTATGAAACCATCGGCGTCGCCGCGCCAGTCCTGCTGGTCATCGCACGCCTGCTGCAAGGCCTGTCGGTGGGTGGTGAATACGGCACCTCGGCCACCTACCTCAGCGAAATGGCCAGCAAGGAGCGCCGTGGTTTCTTCTCCAGCTTCCAGTACGTGACCCTGATCTCCGGCCAGCTCATCGCCCTGGCGGTGCTGATCGTCCTGCAACAGACCCTGACCACCGAGCAATTGTACGCCTGGGGCTGGCGCGTGCCGTTCGTGATCGGTGCGCTGTGCGCCGTGGTGGCCCTGTACCTGCGTCGCGGCATGGAAGAAACCGCCTCGTTCACCAAGAAGGAAAAGGCCAAGGAAAGCCTGATGCGCACGCTGCTGCGTCACCCCAAGGAGCTGATGACCGTCGTCGGTCTGACCATGGGCGGTACCCTGGCCTTCTACACCTACACCACCTACATGCAGAAGTACCTGGTCAACTCCGTAGGTATGAGCATCAGTGACTCGACCACCATCTCGGCCGCCACGCTGTTCCTGTTCATGTGCCTGCAGCCGGTGATCGGTGGTCTGTCCGACAAAATCGGCCGCCGTCCGATCCTGATCGCCTTCGGTGTGCTCGGCACCCTGTTCACCGTCCCAATCCTCAGCACCCTGCACACCATCCAGAGCTGGTGGGGGGCGTTCTTCCTGATCATGGCAGCGCTGATCATCGTAAGCGGCTATACCTCGATCAACGCCGTGGTCAAAGCCGAGCTGTTCCCTACCGAGATTCGCGCCCTGGGCGTGGGCCTGCCGTATGCCCTGACCGTGTCGATCTTCGGTGGCACCGCCGAATACGTGGCCCTGTGGTTCAAGAGCGCTGGGATGGAGAGCGGCTTTTACTGGTACGTCACCGCCTGTATCGCCTGCTCGCTGCTGGTTTACGCGACCATGAAGGACACCAAGCAGCACTCGCGGATTACCACTGAGTGAATGTGAAGCTGCCGAAATGAAAAGGGCGCACCGTCTCAGGTGCGCCCTTTTCATTTGTTCGATCAGCACTCATCTCGCTGAGAACCGACTAAACATTCCATTCGGATCACTCGTACCTGAAAGCAGGATCAGGACATCTCAAGTGCCTGTCGCGGATCACGACGCTGGTACCGGTTGGCCAGCAGCACCAGCACCAGCAGCACCCCGCCCAGCACAGCCGAAGAACCGACCGTGCCGAAGTCCAGGCCACCCTTTTCATAGGGTTTGGTGAGGAAGTCGCCCAAGGTGGCGCCAAACGGCCGAGTGAGCACGAACGCGACCCAGAACAACATCACGCTGGGAATACGCGTCCAGTAGCGGGCGACCACCACCAGCGCAATGGCACTGCCAATCAACAGCGCGCCGCCGGCAAAGCCCAGCCCCGAGTCATCGGCCAGGTAGTCGCCCAGCGCGGTGCCGAGGGTGTTGGAAAACAGAATTGCCACCCAGTAGAACAGCTCGCCCGTTCGGTTCTTGATGCGGTTGACATCCAGCGGGTTGCCGCTGAGGCGCCAGGCCAGGAAGGTCACCAGCAGGATGCCGATCAGGAGGGCCGAACCCGCGGCATAACCCAGGCCCAGGGTGCGGTCCATGAAGTCGGAGATGGTGGTACCAGCGGTACTGGTGGAAAGAATCACCAGCCAATACAGCATCGGGTGGTAGCGGCGCGAGTAGAGCTGGCCGACCAAGGTCAGCAGGAACACGCTGATCAGCATCAACGAGCTGAGTGCATAGCCGATGTTCAACGTCATCGACAGCAAGTCGCCTGCCGTTTCGCCAAGAGTGGTTGCGCAGATCTTCATGACCCAGAAGGCCAAGGTGATTTGCGGGAGTTTGTTCATTGTTGTGCCGCTCCAGTCTGAGGTGCGGCGATGTTGCTGAGCAGCATCTGAAAAAACGGTTGGTGGTACATGAAAAAAGCGTCGATCGAACTTTGAAACAAGAAATTTCATTCTTAACGCCCCATTAATTCGCGCCCGTCAAGCTGCAGTGGCTGACAAAACGACTACGTGAGTGCTCGCGGCTAGTGGATGACACCACTGCCTGACTCACGCGAAGCACGCACAAACACATCTATTAATTCGATTTTTAAGCGCTATTTTTTGCGCTTTTTAATCAATTTATTAGGCGTAGGATTAAACCCATAGAAACAAACAACTCACAAACCCCTGGAGCAACCATCATGAAAAACAAACTGATCCTTACCCTGGCCCTCTCGGTTTTCGCAGCGGGCGCCTTCGCCGAAGATGGCTTCGACCGGACCGACGCTCACACCTTTGCCGCGGCTCAAACCCAGCCCGCCAGCTACGCTGAAGACGGCTTCGATCGCACCAACGGCCAGCGCTTCGCCGAAGACGGCTTCGATCGCACCAACGGCCAACGCTTCGCCGAAGACGGCTTCGATCGCACCAACGGCCAACGCTTCGCCGAAGACGGCTTCGATCGCACCAACGGCCAACGCTTCGCCGAAGACGGCTTCGATCGCACCAACGGCCAGCGCTTCGCCGAAGACGGCTTCGATCGCACCAACGGCCAGCGCTTCGCCGAAGACGGTTTCGACCGCACCGGCGGCCAGCACTTTGCCGAAGATGGCTTCAACCGCACCAACGCGCACCGCATCAGCTGATACCTGATTGCGAGCACCCAGCCCGGCTTCGGCCGGGCTTGATCATTTGCAGGCGAGCTCAGGCTTGGCACACTAGGCACCTTGTCCACCAGGAGGTAGGGCCAACAAGCCCAGCACAGATGTATTACTACGAACCCGCCAAAGGCCACGGCCTGCCGCACGACCCGTTCAATGCCATCGTCGGTCCCCGCCCTATCGGCTGGATCTCCTCTCAGGACCGCGAAGGCCGCCTGAACCTGGCGCCTTACAGCTTCTTCAATGCGTTCAACTACATCCCGCCGATCATCGGTTTCTGCAGCGTCGGGCGCAAAGACAGCCTGAACAACATCGAGCAGACCGGTGAGTTCGTCTGGAACCTGGCCACCCGCCCTCTGGCCGAGCAAATGAACCTGAGCTGCGCACCGGTTGCTGCCGAAGTAAACGAATTCGAATTGAGCGGCCTCACTGCCGCACCCTCGAGCATCGTCAAGGTGCCGCGCGTGGGTGAAACGCCGGTAGCCTTCGAGTGCAAGGTCAGCCAGATCGTCCAGCTCAAGCGGGCCGACCAGGAACAGGTGCCCAGCTGGCTGATCCTTGGGGAAGTGGTGGCGGTGCACATTGCCGAGCACCTGCTGAACAACGGCATCTACGATACCGCTGCCGCCGAGCCTATCCTGCGGGGGGGTGGCCCGGCGGACTATTTCGAGCTGGGCAACCTGTTCAAGATGGCCCGGCCGCCGGCCTGATCACCAGACCAGCTCACCCTCTTCGCTGACGCCCTGCAGGCGTTGCAGCTCAGCGGTGGCCGCTTCGTCGGCGGCCACGGCGCCCTTGAACACCTGCCCGTCGAGAACCTTGTGAAAGCGCGGCGCGCCGCCCATGCCCAAGGCTTTGACCGCGATGGCGGCGTTGTAGCCGCCACCTTCCACCGGCACCATCGCCGATACCGCTTCGAAATGAGTGAATTCCCTACGTGCCATATTGCTGTCCGCGTGATTGAACAAAGGCGTCACTTTACCTCATCAACACTCAATCGAAGGTATGCAAGTCCAGGCTGCTGACCACCTGGGCCTGCACCAGCTCACCAAACACCTCCAGTGTCGGCGAAGCAAAGTAACCACTCATCGCCTGCTGGTCCTGCCAGCTTCCGCTGAGCAACCACAGGTCAGCATCAGCCTGCGAACGCTGCACGGTAAAACTCAGGCAACCCGGTGTACGCAGCGAAGGCTCAAGCATGTCACGCAGGCGCGCGCCCAGCTCTGCCGAGCGCCCGCTGCTGGCACGGATGAAAGCAAGGTGGGTGACCGGTTGTTTAAGGGTCATTGCACAATCTCCTTGAAGCAGGCGGACGGAAAAGCCAGGCTGCCAAGGTTAGGCGCTCACCCGCGCGGCGCGTTAGGCCATTACTGCACGCCGATTGCCTGATCCTGCAGCGCGGCAGGATCAGGCAATCGGCGTGCAGCTTTCGACTAGCGCCCGTCTTTGCCCAAACCTATGCTGCGTCGGTCAGCAGAGGAAAGCCATCATGACCACCGCCACGTCCACCGAACCGACCCTGGAACTGCAGCGCCTGGAGCTGGCCGAGCTGATCAACCGCCACGCGGGCGAGCCCTATGGCCCAGCATCGGCCATCGATGACCTGTACCTGGTGCGTCACACCGAAAATGTGCGTTCTGTACCCACCCTGGCGCAACCTGCCCTGTGCATCCTTGCCCAGGGCAGCAAAAGCCTGTTCCTGGGTGACGAGCAGTACGCCTACGACCCACTGCATTACATGGTCGTTTCGGTGACCTTGCCACTCAGTGCCGTGAGGCTGGATGCCAGCCCCGAGAACCCAAGCCTGGGCCTGCGCATGGACCTGGACCCAGCCGAGATCAGCCAGCTGATCGCCGAGAGCGGGCCGATGCTGGTACCCAATCGACCTTCCGGCCGTGGTTTGTATGTGGAAAGGACAGATGCCGCATTACTCGATGCCCTGCTGCGGCTACTGCGCCTGCTGGACACCCCCCGCGACATCGCAATGCTGGCGCCGCTGTTCCGCCGCGAGATTCTCTACCGCCTACTGCGTGGTCCGCAGGGTTACCGGCTGTATGAAATTGCCTTGGCCAACAGCCAGACCCACCGGGTGTGCCAGGCCATCACCTGGCTCAACAACAACTACCAACAGCCGCTGCGGATCGAGGACCTGGCCCGTGAGGTCAACCTCAGCACCTCGACCTTGCACCACCGCTTCAAGGCCGTGACCTCGATGAGCCCGCTTCAGTACCAGAAGCAACTGCGCCTGCAGGAAGCGCGGCGGCTGATGTTGAACGACGGGCTGGAGGCGGCGGTGGCGGCTTATCGGGTGGGTTATGAAAGCCCGTCGCAGTTCAGCCGTGAATACAGCCGGCTTTACGGCGCGCCGCCGATTCGCGATGTGGCTCGGTTGAGGGCTACTGCGGTCTGAAGCTCAACATTCGCCTGCAGCGGCGCTTTCGCGGGTAAACCCGCTCCTACAGGTTTTTGCACAGATGCGAAAATTGCGCGCTGCCTGCAGGCGCGAGAGGCCGATACAGGCAATCGCAATGCTTCAACCCAACACCGCGGCCTGCCACTGATTCTGGTCCACCTGAATCAAGGTCGGCCCCTTGCGCTCCGCCGCTTGCCCGAGCACGGCCTGCAATTGGGCGATATCGGCCACGTTCTCTGCTGCCGCGCCCAACGCCCGCGCCACGCCGATGAAATCCGGGGTATGGATATCCACCCCGACCGGCTCGATCGCCCGATTGACCATGTATTTCTTGATTTCCTCGTACCCCTGGTTATTCCACAGCAGTACGATCAGCGGGACCTGCGCCTCCACTGCACTGGCCAGTTCCGGCAGGGTGAACTGCAAACCTCCATCACCAATCAGGCACACCGCCGGGGCGCGTTCGACGGCCTGCTCGGCACTGCCCAACCAAGCGCCCATGGCTGCTGGCAACGCGTAACCCAAGGTACCGTAGCCGGTCGAGGCGTTGAACCAGCGGCGTGGCTGCTCCATGTCGAGTGTCAGGTTGCCGGTGTACACAGGTTGGGTCGAGTCGCCCACCAGAATCGCATTCGGCAGGCGCTCCAGTATGGCGCTCAGCAAACGCGTCTGGCTCAGGGTGGGCTGGTCCCAGTCTGCCGCCAGGACCTTGCGCAGATTGGCCACGCGGGCCACGCCCCAAGTGCTTTCGTGCACTGGCTGCGGCTGGGCTTGCAGGGCACCGAGCAGCGCTTCGGCAGCCAGCTCGGCATCGGCTACCAGCGCCAGCTCCGGCAGATAATTGCGCACGGTCTGGTCCGGGTCGATGTCAATACGCAACAGCCTGCCCGGGATCTCGAAACCACCCTTGAAGGTCACGTCATAATCGGTTTCGGCCAGTTCGGTGCCGATCGCCAGCACCACGTCGGCCTCGGCAACCAGCGCCCGTGTGGCGGGTAACGACTGGGTCGAGCCGATCTGCAATGGGTGGCTGGCAGGCAGCAAGCCTTTGGCATTGATGGTCAGCGCCACCGGGGCCTGAAGGTGTTCGGCCAGGCGCGCCAGCGCAGCGCCCGCAGCCAACGCCCCGCCACCGGCCAGAATCAGCGGCCGACGTGCACTGGCCAGTCGCTCAGCCATCTGCGCCACGGCCTGCGGTGCAGCCCCTGCCCGACTACCACGTACGGGGCGGCCCGGCAGCAGGAAGTCGGCCGGCTCAACCAGCACATCAAGCGGGATTTCGATATGCACCGGGCGTGGCCGGGCACTGTCGAACACGGCAAATGCCCGGGCCAGCACCTGCGGCAAGTCGGCTGCACTCATCAAGGTGTGGGAAAACGCCGCCACACCCGATACCAGCGCGGCCTGGTTGGGTAGCTCGTGCAGCTTGCCACGGCCACCGCCCAGCTGGTCACGGGACTGCACGCTGGAAATCACCAGCATCGGGATCGAGTCGGCATAGGCCTGGCCCATGGCAGTGGTGATATTGGTCATGCCCGGGCCGGTGATTATGAAGCACACCCCGGGTTTGCCGCGGGTGCGCGCATAGCCGTCAGCCATGAACCCGGCACCTTGCTCATGACGTGGGGTGATGTGGCGAATGGAAGAGCCCGCAAGGCCACGATAGAGCTCCACGGTATGTACACCGGGAATGCCGAAGACATGATCGACGCCATAGCCTTCAAGGAGTTTGACCAGTACTTCGCCGCAGGTTGCCATCAGGGATCACCATGAATCTTGTTGGGGTATGCCCTTATTGGACCCAAGCCACGGCTATCGCCACAATGTAAAAAAACACATACTAGCCATGTCCTGTGATCATGGCTTACTGCAATGAAACGCCTCCCACCCCTGCCTGCCCTGCACACATTTTTGGTCACCGCCCAGCACTGCAACTTCACCCGCGCAGGGCAGCAGTTGCACATCACCCAAGGCGCTGTCAGCCGCCAGATTGCAGCTCTCGAAGAACACCTGGGTTATGCCCTGTTCAAGCGCGAGGCCCGCGGATTGAGCCTGACCCGTGAAGGCCTGGACTGGCTGCCGCGGGTGCAGCAGGTGTTCGCGCTGATCGAACAGGGGGTGCGCGAAGTGGGTGAGCACAGCACTACCTTGCAGCTCAAGGCACCCACCTGCGTGATGCGTTGGCTGCTACCGCGCCTGATGGAATGGCAGGCACTGCGCCCGGACGTACCGGTGGAGCTGACCACGACCGTGCAGCACGGGGTGGATTTGCGTCGCGAGGGCTTCGATGCAGCGGTGGTCTATGGCAATGCACCAAACCACGGGCTACATGTGCGCAAACTGTTCGATGAGCAACTGACCCCAGTGTGCGCGCCATCACTGCGTGAAGGGCCAGTGCCGTTGCAGCAGGTGGAAGACCTGGCCAGGCACATGCTGCTGCACCCCTCGCGAGATGAACACGACTGGCGGTTGTGGTTGCAGGCGGCTGGAGTGACGCTGGCCACACATGGACCCAAACAGCATTTCGAGACACTGGACATGGCGATGGCCATGGCTTCGCAGGGCACAGGGGTGGCGATCGGTGACTGGTCGCTGATTGGCGATGACCTGCGCGGTGGGCGGTTGTGCATGCCGTTTGCGCTGAAGGTGCTGACGGGCAAGGGGTATTACCTGGTGAGCCAGGCCAGAAGCTTGCCGCCGGGGTTGCTCGAATTACTGGACTGGCTGGAAGGCCAGGCCAGCCTGTGACAGCCCTTTCTCGGGGTCGCCCACAGGTATGCACATGCCTTGGGATCTGCGCGGTCCCAGTGGGAGCGGGCATGCCCGCGAAGCAGGCGACTCAATGGCCGACTGTGGAGTGCAAACTTGAGCGCCGTCCGTTGAATGGACGGCGCTCTGCCGATCACTCCTCGACGCTCATGTATTCCTTGGCCCAGCGAATGTAGTCTTCAGGCTGGGTGTAGGTGTGCGACAGCTCGGTGGCACTGAGGTTTTCCGACTTGTTCTGCCGACCACGCTGCAGCCGCAGGCAGTCGTAAGTGGCCTTGATTGCGGCAAAGTAAGCCGCATGGCCATCGACTACGATGCGCACGCCCAGACGCGCCAGGCGTTCGTCATCGCGCAGGTTCGGGTTGCCATAGGTGACCAGCATCAGCGGCACCGTCAGGTGCTCGGCAATCTGCTCGAGCTGCTCGAAGTCTTTGACCCCGACCATGCAAATGCCATCAGCGCCCGCTTTCTGGTAGCTCTGCGTACGCACGATGATTTCTTCGGTGCTGAGTACGCCCGCGTTGGTTCGGGCAATGATCGACAGGGACGAGTCGACCCGTGCCTCCAGCGCCGCACGGATCTTGCCAACACCCTCATCGACCGGAATCAGGTCGGTGGACTTGCGCCCGAACTGGGCGGGCAGCAGGGTGTCCTCGATGGTCAGTGCGGCCACACCGGCGCGCTCCAGTTCGATCACCGTACGCATCACGTTCAGTGCGTTGCCATAGCCGTGGTCGGCGTCCGCCAGTACCGGCAGTTGCGCAACCCGACCAATGCGGGTGGCCTGCTCGACGAACTCGCTGAGGGTGATCAGAGCGAAGTCCGGAGCAGCCAGCACCTGCAACGAAGCGACCGAACCGCCGAGGATACCGACTTCGAAGCCCAGGTCTGCGGCAATGCGTGCCGACATCGGGTCGAACACCGAGGCAGTGTGGAAACAGGAACCTGAAGCGAGCAGCTCGCGGAAGGCAAAACGCAGATCTTGGTGGGAAGCCTTGGGCATGATCACTCCGCAAAAAAAGTTGAAATTTGAACGGTAACTACCGACCCCTGTAATCGGGTCTACCTGACCTGTTCCAACCGTCGCCATCTGGGCGGTCATGCTCGACATGCAGGCAGAGGAATAAAAGGTGTGGGAGACAGCGGACTGAAAAACCTGCGGCAAAATGTTGCACCAAGCTGGTGCAAGCCCCGAATTTCAGCCTCTGTGGCATACCAACGATATCACGCAGCCATGCCTCGCTGGATGAATGCGCCAATGCCGATCTTGCATAGGGGATGCAGATAGTACATAGGAAGCTACCTAACTCAGGGTACAATTCGGGGGCTTCTCTGAGAGCAGGCTTGCCCGCGAAGGGGCTGCCGTAGACAAAACAAGGTATTCCCGTGACCGCCGCCCTGCCCCCTACCTCCCTGCGCAACGTGCTCACCGCCCTCATGCTGGCCATCTTCCTTGGCGCTCTGGACCAGACCATCGTCGCCGTCTCGCTGCCCGCCATCTCGGCACAGTTCAGCGATGTCGGCATGCTGGCCTGGGTCATTTCCGGGTACATGGTGGCAATGACCGTGGCTGTGCCGATCTACGGCAAACTGGGCGACCTTTACGGCCGGCGCCGGATGATCCTCACCGGCATCAGCCTGTTCACCCTGGCTTCCATTGCCTGTGCAATGGCCCAGGACATGCAGCAACTGTTGCTGGCCCGGGTACTGCAGGGTATTGGCGCAGGCGGCATGGTCTCGGTGAGCCAGGCAATCATTGGCGACTTCGTACCCCCACGCGAACGCGGCCGCTACCAGGGCTACTTCAGCAGCATGTACGCCGCGGCCAGCGTGGCCGGGCCAGTGCTGGGCGGCTGGTTGACCGAGTACCTGTCGTGGCGCTGGGTGTTCTGGATCAACCTGCCGCTGGGGCTGGTCGCCTTGTGGTTCATACACCGAGCCCTCAGTGGCATGCCGCTGCAGCGTCGCGAGGCACGGGTAGACTACCTTGGCGCCGTGCTGTTGATCCTTGGCCTTGGCAGCCTGCTACTGGGCATCACCTTGGTGGGCCAGGGCCACGCCTGGGCCGACCCGGCCGTGCTGGCGCTGTTCGGCTGCGCCCTGCTGGGCCTGACGCTTTTCATCGCCCACGAACGCCGCTGCACAGAGCCGCTGCTGCCGCTCAGCCTGTTCAGCAACCGGGTGGCGGTGCTGTGCTGGGCAGTGATCTTCTTCGCCAGTTTCCAGTCCATTTCCCTGACCATGCTCATGCCCTTGCGCTACCAAGGCATCACCGGCGCAGGTGCCGACAGCGCCGCCCTGCACCTGCTGCCGCTGGCCATGGGGCTGCCCTTGGGTGCCTTCACAGGTGGCCGCATGACCAGCCGGACCGGGCGCTACAAGCCGCAGATCCTGGCCGGTGCACTGCTGATGCCAGTGGCCATTTTCGCGATGGCACTGACTCCGCCGCAATCAGCGTTGCTCGGTGCGCTGTTCATGCTGCTTACCGGTATTGCCTGTGGGCTGCAATTTCCGACCTCGCTGGTGGGCACACAAAGCGCGGTGGCCAGCAAGGACATCGGCGTGGCCACCAGCACCACCAACCTGTTCCGCTCGCTGGGCGGAGCCATGGGCGTGGCGTGCATGTCCAGCCTGTTGCTGGCCCTGCTGCATCAGGGTGGTTTCGAACTGTCGGGTAATCCGTTGCTGGGGAGCTTGAAGGCCGCGGAGGTGGACCTGGTGACTCAGGGGCGGTTGCTGGACACGTTCAGGCAGTTGCTGATGGGGAGTGCACTTGTCGCGGTGCTGGGGCTGTTTGCGGCATTGGCTTTGCCCGACCGGCAATTGCGCGGCCGCTGAAGGCTACGCAGTCGCTGCAAGAGCCGCCTTGTGCTGCGCACAGCCGCAAGGCAGCCGCGCCCTTAATCCCCCCTTAACACAAAGGGGAAACACTCCCTCACAATCCTTAACAAAGTGTTATTTGCGCAGAGCCGGGCTCAAGCGCAGCATATCCAGCCCGGTGTCGACCCATTTTTCGACATCACCCAACAGATCGACACTGTCAGGCAGCAAGAGCCAGCGCCCGATCAGGCCATCGACATAGGCAAACATGGCCACCGCCGCGCGCTCGACATCCAGCTCGCCAGGCAACTGGCCCCGGCGCACGGCATTGGCCAGCGCCAGGGTGATGCCCTTGTGGCAATCCAGCACCGCACCCTGGCGCTGCTGGCGAATTTCACACATGTCATCGGTGAACTCGCACTTGTGATGCAGGATTTCATTGATACGGCGGGTTCGGGCATCGAGCACCAGCTCGTTGAACACCTGCAACAGCAGCTTGCGCATGCAGCCAAGCGGGTCGACTTCATCCTCGCTTTCGCTCGCGCGCGCCAAATGGTCATGGGTCTCGTGCAGGCTGTCGAGCAACGCCTGCACCAGCTCGGCCTTGTTGTTGAAGTGCCAGTAGATCGCCCCCCGCGTCACACCCGCCAGTTCGGCGATGTCGGCCAGGGTGGTTCGCGCAACCCCGCGCTTGTAGAAGGCCTTTTCCGCCGCCTCGATGATCTGGGCGCGGGTTTCCTGGGCTTCTTCTTTGGTTCGACGGACCATGGCAGTACAACCTCATCTGGCCCGAACGCGCAGCGCGTGCGGGGAACGCTCCGGGGAACCTCTGCTGGGGGCCTCTCGGATGAACTAATCAAGCGCTGAGGCAGTACCTGAGTACAGCCCAGCAGTATTTACAAACAACCATGAATGTAAGTATATTCCTTAGCAAGCTATTTATCCACCGGATAGCATTTTTTCCAGATCAAGATCTCTTCCATTACTCTTGAGCGTCTCCCTGCTCCAGCGACCCGAGGATCCTCATGCAATTCAAGCCAGCCGTTACCGCTCTGGTTTCCGCCGTCGCCCTGGCAACCTTGCTCAGTGGCTGTAAGAAAGAAGAAGCAGCGCCAGCGGCGCAGGCTCCTCAGGTCGGCGTCGTGACCATCCAGCCGCAAGCCTTCACCCTCACCTCGGAATTACCGGGGCGTACCAGTGCCTACCGCGTCGCCGAAGTGCGCCCGCAGGTCAACGGCATCATCCTCAAACGCCTGTTCAAGGAAGGCAGTGAGGTCAAGGAAGGCCAGCAGCTGTATCAGATCGACCCTGCCGTATACGAAGCCACCCTGGCCAATGCCAAGGCCAACCTGCTGGCTACACGCTCACTGGCCGAACGCTACAAGCAACTGATTGACGAGCAGGCCGTCTCCAAACAGGAATATGACGACGCCAATGCCAAACGATTGCAGGCCGAGGCTTCGCTCAAGAGCGCACAGATCGACCTGCGCTACACCAAGGTTCTGGCGCCGATCAGCGGCCGTATAGGCCGTTCTTCGTTCACCGAAGGTGCACTGGTAAGCAATGGTCAGACCGATGCCATGGCCACCATCCAGCAGCTCGACCCTATTTATGTCGACGTTACCCAGTCCACCGCCGAGCTGCTCAAGCTGCGCCGCGACCTGGAAAGCGGTCAGTTGCAGAAGGCTGGCGACAACGCCGCCTCGGTTCAGTTGGTGCTGGAGGACGGCAGCCTGTTCAAACAGGAAGGCCGCCTGGAATTCTCCGAAGTCGCGGTCGACGAGACCACAGGCTCTGTGACCCTGCGCGCCCTGTTCCCCAACCCCGATCACACCCTGCTGCCAGGCATGTTCGTGCATGCGCGGCTTAAGGCCGGTGTCAACGCCAACGCCATCCTGGCACCGCAACAAGGCGTGACCCGCGACCTCAAGGGCGCACCAACCGCCCTGGTGGTCAACCAGGAGAACAAGGTCGAACTGCGCCAGCTCAAGGCGAGCCGCACCTTGGGTAGCGACTGGCTGATCGAGGAAGGCCTCAACCCGGGTGACCGCCTGATCACCGAAGGGCTGCAGTACGTGCGCCCGGGCGTCGAGGTGAAGGTCAGCGAAGCCACCAACGTCAAGAAGCCGGCCGGCCCTGTTCAGGCCAACGCGGCGAAAGCAGACGCCAAAGCGGAGTAAACCATGTCGAAGTTCTTTATCGATCGCCCGATCTTCGCCTGGGTGATCGCGTTGGTGATCATGCTGGTCGGGGCCTTGTCGATCCTGAAGCTGCCGATCAACCAGTACCCCAGTATCGCGCCGCCGGCCATCGCCATCGCCGTAACCTACCCGGGCGCCTCGGCGCAAACCGTGCAGGACACCGTGGTGCAGGTGATCGAGCAGCAGCTCAACGGTATCGACAACCTGCGTTATGTGTCGTCGGAAAGTAACTCCGACGGCAGCATGACCATTACCGCCACCTTCGAACAGGGCACCAACCCCGACACCGCGCAGGTACAGGTACAGAACAAGCTGAACCTGGCTACCCCGCTGCTGCCGCAGGAAGTGCAGCAACAAGGTATCCGCGTCACCAAAGCAGTGAAGAACTTCCTGCTGGTGATCGGCCTGGTCTCCGAAGACGGCAGCATGACCAAGGACGACCTGGCCAACTACATCGTCTCGAACATGCAGGACCCGATCTCGCGCACTGCGGGTGTGGGTGACTTCCAGGTGTTCGGTGCGCAGTACGCCATGCGTATCTGGCTCGATCCGGCCAAGCTGAACAAGTTCCAGCTGACCCCGGTCGACGTCAAGACAGCTGTGGCCGCACAGAACGTGCAGGTGTCTTCCGGCCAGCTCGGCGGCCTGCCAGCCCTGCCGGGCACCCAGCTGAACGCCACCATCATCGGCAAGACCCGCCTGCAAACCGCCGAGCAGTTCGAGAACATTCTGCTCAAGGTCAACAAAGACGGTTCACAGGTACGTCTGGGTGACGTCGCCCAAGTGGGCCTGGGGGGTGAAAACTACGCAGTCAGCGCCCAGTTCAACGGCAAGCCGGCTTCCGGCCTGGCGGTAAAACTGGCAACCGGCGCCAACGCCCTGGACACCGCCAAGGCACTGCGCGAGACCATCAAAAGCCTGGAACCGTTCTTCCCGCCGGGGGTCAAGGCGGTATTCCCGTATGACACCACCCCAGTGGTCACCGAATCGATCAGCGGTGTGATCCACACCCTGATCGAAGCCGTGGTGCTGGTGTTCCTGGTGATGTACCTGTTCCTGCAGAACTTCCGCGCTACCATCATCACCACCATGACCGTACCGGTCGTATTGCTGGGTACCTTCGGTATCCTTGCCGCCGCGGGCTTCAGCATCAACACCCTGACCATGTTCGCCATGGTATTGGCCATCGGCTTGCTGGTGGACGACGCCATCGTCGTGGTGGAGAACGTCGAGCGGGTAATGTCCGAGGAAGGCCTGCCGCCCAAGGAAGCTACCAAGCGCTCGATGGAACAGATCCAGGGCGCCCTGGTGGGTATCGCCCTGGTGCTCTCGGCCGTACTGCTGCCCATGGCGTTCTTCGGCGGTTCCACGGGTGTCATCTACCGGCAGTTCTCCATCACCATCGTCTCGGCCATGGGCCTGTCGGTGCTGGTTGCGCTTATCTTCACCCCGGCGCTTTGCGCAACCATGCTCAAGCCGCTGAAGAAGGGCGAGCACCACACCGCCAAAGGCGGGTTCTTCGGCTGGTTCAACCGCAACTTCGACCGCAGCGTCAATGGCTACGAGCGCAGTGTCGGCACCATCCTGCGCAACAAGGTGCCATTCCTGCTTGCCTATGCACTGATCGTGGTCGGCATGATCTGGCTGTTCGCCCGCATCCCTACCGCGTTCCTCCCGGAAGAAGACCAGGGCGTACTCTTCGCCCAGGTGCAGACCCCGGCCGGCTCCAGTGCCGAACGCACGCAGGCCGTGGTCGATCAGATGCGTGAATACCTGCTCAAGGACGAAGCCGATACCGTATCGTCGGTATTCACCGTCAACGGCTTCAACTTCGCAGGCCGCGGCCAGAGCTCGGGCATGGCATTCATCATGCTCAAACCATGGGATGAGCGCTCGAAGGAGAACAGCGTGTTCGCCCTGGCACAGCGTGCCCAGCAGCACTTCTTCACCTTCCGTGATGCAATGGTGTTCGCCTTCGCCCCGCCAGCGGTGCTTGAACTGGGTAACGCCACCGGCTTCGACGTGTTCCTTCAGGACCGCGGCGGTGTCGGCCACGAGAAGTTGATGGAGGCGCGCAACCAGTTCCTGGCCAAAGCCGCGCAGAGCAAGATCCTCAGCGCCGTGCGACCGAACGGCCTGAACGATGAACCGCAGTACCAGCTGACCATCGATGACGAACGTGCCAGCGCCTTGGGCGTGACCATTGCCGACATCAACAACACCCTGTCGATTGCCTTGGGTGCCAGCTACGTCAACGACTTCATCGACCGTGGCCGGGTCAAGAAGGTGTACATCCAGGGCGAACCCAGCGCGCGGATGAGCCCGGAAGACCTGCAAAAATGGTACGTGCGCAACGGCGCAGGCGAGATGGTGCCGTTCTCCTCCTTCGCCAAAGGCGAATGGACCTACGGTTCGCCGAAGCTGTCGCGTTACAACGGTGTCGAAGCGATGGAAATCCTCGGTGCACCGGCGCCTGGCTACAGTACCGGTGAAGCCATGGCCGAGGTCGAACGCATTGCTGGCGAGCTGCCAAGCGGTATCGGCTTCTCCTGGACCGGCATGTCCTACGAGGAAAAACTCTCCGGCTCGCAGATGCCGGCGCTGTTCGCCCTCTCGGTACTGTTCGTGTTCCTGTGCCTGGCAGCCCTGTACGAAAGCTGGTCGATCCCGATCGCTGTGGTGCTGGTAGTACCGCTGGGTATCATCGGTGCACTGATCGCCACCAGCCTGCGCGGCCTGTCCAACGACGTGTACTTCCTGGTTGGTCTGTTGACCACCATCGGTCTTGCGGCGAAAAACGCCATTCTGATCGTCGAGTTCGCCAAGGAGCTGCACGAACAAGGCCGTAGCCTGTACGACTCAGCGATCGAAGCGTGCCGCATGCGTCTTCGCCCGATCATCATGACCTCGCTGGCGTTCATCCTGGGCGTGGTACCGTTGACGATCGCCAGCGGCGCCGGCGCCGGCAGCCAGCACGCCATCGGTACTGGCGTGATCGGCGGCATGATCAGTGCGACCGTGCTGGCTATCTTCTGGGTACCACTGTTCTTCGTCGCAGTGTCGTCACTGTTCGGCAGCAAAGAGCCGGAAAAAGACGTCACCCCTGAAAATCCACGTTATGAGGCTGGGCAATGACCAAGTCTTTGTTGTCCCTGGCGGTAACCGCTTTCATTCTTGGCGGCTGCTCGCTGATCCCTGATTACCAGACCCCGGAGGCGCCGGTGGCTGCGCAGTGGCCGCAAGGCCCTGCCTATTCGCCGACGCAATCGGCGGATGTTGCCGCTGCTGAACAGGGCTGGCGCCAGTTCTTCCACGACCCGGCGCTGCAACAGCTGATCCAGACCTCGCTGGTCAATAACCGCGACCTGCGGGTCGCGGCGCTGAACCTCGACGCCTACCGTGCGCAATACCGCATTCAGCGCGCCGACCTGTTCCCGGCGGTTTCGGCCACCGGCAGCGGCAGCCGCCAGCGTGTCCCGGCAAACATGTCGCAAACAGGCGAATCTGGCATTACCAGCCAGTACTCGGCCACTTTGGGTGTCAGCGCCTACGAGCTGGACCTGTTCGGCCGTGTGCGCAGCCTGACCGAGCAGGCCCTGGAAACCTACCTCTCCAGCGAGCAGGCGCGTCGTTCCACGCAAATCGCCCTGGTAGCCAGCGTGGCAAACGCCTACTACACCTGGCAGGCCGATCAGGCCCTGTTCAAGCTGACCGAAGAAACGCTGAAGACCTACGAGGAAAGCTACAACCTCACCCGTCGCAGCAATGAAGTCGGCGTGGCCTCGGCCCTGGACGTCAGCCAGGCGCGCACCGCCGTGGAAGGCGCCCGGGTCAAGTACTCGCAGTACCAGCGCCTGGTCGCCCAGGACGTCAACAGCCTGACTGTGCTGCTGGGTACCGGCATTCCTGCCGACCTGGCCAAACCGCTGGCGCTCGATGACGACCAACTGGCCGAAGTACCGGCCGGGCTGCCATCGGATATCCTCCAGCGTCGCCCGGACATCCAGGAAGCCGAGCACCTGCTCAAGGCCGCCAACGCCAACATTGGCGCAGCCCGCGCAGCGTTCTTCCCAAGCATCAGCCTGACCGCCAACGCCGGCAGCCTGAGCCCCGACATGGGCCACCTGTTCTCGGGCGGCCAGGGCACCTGGCTGTTCCAGCCGCAGATCAACCTGCCGATCTTCAACGCCGGCAGCCTGAAAGCCAGCCTGGACTACTCGAAGATCCAGAAGGACATCAACGTCGCCAAGTACGAAAAAACCATCCAGACGGCCTTCCAGGAAGTCTCCGATGGCCTGGCGGCACGCAAGACCTTCGAAGAGCAGTTGCAGGCCCAGCGCGACCTGGTGCAGGCGAACCAGGACTACTACCGCTTGGCCGAACGCCGTTACCGCATCGGGATTGACAGCAACCTGACCTTCCTCGATGCCCAACGCAACCTGTTCAGTGCCCAGCAAGCGCTGATCGGAGACCGCCTGTCGCAGCTGACCAGCGAGGTCAACCTGTACAAGGCGCTTGGCGGTGGCTGGTACGAGCAGACCGGGCAGGCCAACCAGCAGGCATCGGTGGAAACACCGAAAGGCTGATCGGCCTTGTTACAAAAGTAGAAAGCCCACCCTTAGAGGTGGGCTTTGCTTTTTTACTGCCTGTGCTGGCCAGTATCCCCTGGCGATTCAGCGTCGCAGCCACCACCGTATTCGCGGGTGAACCCGCTCCTACACGGATCGTGTGGCGGACACATACGGTGGTTGGGCGCAAGCCGTCGTAGGAGCGGGTTCACCCGCGAAGAGGCCGCCCCAGGAGAGTTATTAACCAACCGGAACATTCCGTTCGATTATCGCCCCGTTCCGTTTGCGGCGAATTGCCTCACCCCCGCACTACCCCGCACCATCCCCCCACGCAACGTTACCCAAGTTCATCAAAAACACCCGCACCTGCAGGCCCGATCCTGCAGTGCACTGGCTCGACCATAAAAACAAGAGATCCACGACAGATGAGCATTTCGCTACCCGCACGCCAGCTGCTGCCCGGCCTGTTGGCCATGTCCTGCGCCCTCCCCGTGTTCGCCGCCAACGAAGGTGGTTTCATCGAGGACGCCAAGGCCACCCTCAACCTGCGCAACTTCTACATCAACCGCAACTTCGTTGACCCGGCCCACCCACAGGGCAAGGCCGAGGAATGGACGCAAAGTTTCATCCTCGATGCCCGTTCCGGTTTCACCCAGGGCACGGTCGGCTTCGGCGTGGACGTACTGGGGCTCTACTCGGTCAAGCTCGACGGCGGCAGAGGCACCACCAACACTCACTTGCTACCTGTGCATGACGACGGGCGCCCGGCCGATGACTTCGGCAGGCTGGGTGTGGCGCTGAAAGCCAAGCTGTCCGAAACCGAGCTGAAAGTCGGTGAATGGATGCCGGTACTGCCAATCCTGCGTTCAGACGATGGTCGCTCGTTGCCGCAAACCTTCCGCGGTGGTCAACTGACCTCCAGGGAAATCGCCGGTCTGACCCTGTATGCCGGCCAGTTCCGCGGCAACAGCCCGCGCAACGATGCCAGCATGGAAGACATGTCGCTCAACGGCAAAGCTGCCTTCACCTCCGACCGTTTCAATTTCGGCGGCGGTGAGTACAGCTTCAACGACAAGCGCACCATGATCGGCCTGTGGGATGCCCAGCTCAAGGACATCTACCGCCAGCAGTACCTCAACCTGACGCACAGCCAGCCGCTGGGCGACTGGACGCTGGGCGCCAACCTGGGCTACTTCATCGGCAAGGAAGATGGTGCCGAACGGGCCGGCAAGCTGGACAACCGCACCGCCTCCGCCTTGCTTTCGGCGCGCTACCAAGGCCACACCTTTTACGTTGGCCTGCAGAAGGTCAGCGGCGACGATGCCTGGATGCGGGTCAATGGCACCAGTGGCGGTACCCTGGCCAACGACAGCTACAATTCAAGCTTCGACAATGCCAAGGAGCGTTCCTGGCAGGTTCGCCATGACTTCAACTTCGCCACCGTCGGCGTACCCGGCCTGACCCTGATGAACCGCTATATCAAGGGTGAAAACGTCACCGTGGGCAGCGTGGACGATGGCAAGGAATGGGCGCGGGAAACAGAGCTGGCCTATGTGGTGCAGTCGGGCAGTTTCAAGGACCTGTCGGTGAAATGGCGCAACTCGACAATGCGTCGCGACTTCAGCACCAACGCGTTCGATGAGAACCGCTTGATTGTGAGTTATCCGCTGAATCTTCTGTGAATCAGATGGCCTCTTCGCGGATAAACTCGCGAAGAGGCCAGTCTCCCCTCAAGTGACCTAACGCTATAAACATTCATGCACCTTCTTCGGGGCATGATTTGCTGCAGCTGAATAAAACCCTGCCATGAATTTGCCAGTGCGAACTGCCGCCATTCGCTGAGCTGATGATGGTGGTGACGGCGGACTATCCTGATCACTATCGGGTACAGGTGAAACCAAGCAGAACAGGGAGGCACAACAATGAAAACCCTCGTCGACCACCTGAGCCAATACGCCAACTACCACCGCGACCCGCGCAACATCGCCACCCACTTCGTCGGTATTCCCATGATCGTACTGGCAGTCACCATCCTGCTTTCACGCCCAGGCTGGGAGATGGCTGGCATGTGGCTGTCCCCTGCCCTGGTGGCAGCGGCGGCGTCGGTGTGGTTCTACCTGCGCCTGGACCTGCGCTTCGGGCTGGTGATGGGGCTGTTGCTGGGCCTGTGCCTGTGGGTCGGTGAGGCGCTGGCAGTGCAGTCGACAACACTGTGGCTCGGCGCCGGGCTGGGGGCGTTCGTGGTGGGCTGGATCATCCAGTTCATCGGCCATTACTACGAAGGCCGCAAACCGGCATTTGTCGATGACGTGAGTGGCCTGATCATCGGGCCATTGTTCGTGGTGGCGGAAGCTGCGTTCATGTTGGGCCTGTGCCCGACACTGAAGCATGCCGTAGAAACCAAAGCCGGCCCGGTTGCCATGCGGGAGAAAAAGGCATCGGTGTAAGGGCCATCGCGGGCAAGCTCCCGGCCACAGGTCTGCAGGGTTATGCAGGACCTGTGGCCGGGAGCTTGCCCGTGAACACGATTTACTGGCGCGACTCTACGCCAAGCTCATCCCACACCGACTCAGCCAAGTGGAACGTGGCATTGGCCGCCGGAATGCCGCAGTAGATCGCGCTCTGCATCAGCACTTCCTTGATCTCGTCGCGGGTCACGCCGTTGTTGGCTGCGGCGCGCAGGTGCAGCTTCAGTTCGTCGTTGCGGTTCATGCCGATCAGCATGGCGATGGTGATCAGGCTGCGGGTATGGCGCGGCAGCCCCGGGCGGGTCCAGATGTCACCCCAGGCGTGGCGGGTGATCATTTCCTGAAACTCGCCATTGAAGTCGTTGAGTTTCTCCAGGCTGCGGTCCACGTGGGCATCGCCCAGCACTGCGCGGCGCACTTGCATGCCAGCGTCGTAACGTTGTTTCTCGTCCATGGCGTTGTCCTCAGTGAGCCAGCAGGAAATCGAGCACGCGGCGGCTGAAGGCTTCGCCAATCTCGACATTGGACAGGTGCGCCGCCGGGAAGTCGACGTACTCGGCACCTTGGATACCGGCCTGCATGAAGCGGCCATGCTCAGGGGTGGTCACTACGTCTTCAGTACCGGCAACGATCAGCGCAGGCACCTGGATGCGGCCCAGTTGCTCACGATAATCAGCGTCACGTACCGCTGCGCAGTTGCCGGCATAGCCTTGCGGGCTGGTTTGCGCCAGCATCTGACAGATACGCTGAGCCTGCTCCGGCTGTGCCTGGGCAAAACCTGGGGTGAACCAGCGGGCGATGGAGGCATCGCGCAGGTCGACCATGGCCTGCTGGCCACCTTTGAGCACAGTGTCGATACGGGTGTTCCACACCTCGTCGTTGGCGATCTTGGCGGCCGTGTTGCACAGGGTCAGGCTGCGCAGGCGCTCACCTGCATTGATGCCCAGCCACTGGCCGATCAGCCCGCCCATCGACAGGCCGACGAAGTGAGCCTTCTGGATGTCCAGGCCGTCGAGCAGAGCCAGCACGTCGCGGCCCAGCTGTTCGATGCTGTAAGGGCCTTCAGTGACCAGCGATGCACCGTGACCGCGGGTGTCGTAACGCAGCACCCTGAAGTGCTGGCTCCACAACGGAATCTGGGTGTCCCACATGCCCAGGTCGGTACCCAGCGAGTTGGACAGGACCAGCACCGGGGCGTCTTCCGGGCCATCGATCTGGTAATTCAAAACGCCATCGGCCAGTTGCAAGTGCGCCACAGCGGTCTCCTTCAGGCAGTGAAACGTTGATGTTCGGACACGGCGCGCGCCACCCAGACGCGGGCCTGGCCCAGGTAATGGGCAGGGTCGAGCAGGCGATCGAGTTCTTCGCCAGACAGCTCGGTGCTGACCTGCGGCTCCTCCCCCAGTACGGCACGCAGGTGCCGCTGTTCAGCCACCGCGCGCTGGCAGCATTGTTCCAGTAGGTGGTGGGCACGGTCGCGCCCCAGGCGCTGGGCAAGGACAATGCTCACCGCTTCGGCCAGCACCAGGCCTTGTGTCAGGTCGAGGTTATGGCGCATGCGCGCGGCATCCACCTCCATACCCTCGGCAATCATTTGAGCCTGGCGCAGGGCGCCAGAGACCAGGCAGCAGATATCCGGCAAGGTTTCCCACTCGGCATGCCACAGGCCCAGGCTGCGTTCGTGCTCCTGGGGCATGGCCGCGAACAGCGTCGACAGCAGGCCCGGCACGCGGGTTGCGGCACCGATCAACACGGCAGCCCCCACCGGGTTGCGCTTGTGTGGCATGGTCGAAGACCCACCCTTGCCCGGCGCAGAAGGCTCAAACACCTCCCCCGCCTCGGTTTGCATCAGCAAGCTGATATCGCGGCCGAACTTGCCCAGGCTGCCGGCAACCAGGCCCAGTACCGAGGCAAACTCCACCAGGCGGTCACGCTGGGTGTGCCAGGGCTGTTCGGGCAGGGACAGTTTGAGCTGTTCGGCCAGCGCTTCGGCCACCGGCATCGCCTTGCTGCCCAAGGCCGCCAGGCTGCCCGAGGCTCCGCCGAACTGCAGGACCAGCAGGCGCGGGCGCAGTTCATGCAGGCGCTGACGGTGGCGGGTCAAAGCACCCAGTACACCGGCCAGCTTCATGCCCAGGGTCACCGGGGTAGCATGCTGCAACCAGGTACGCCCCACCAATGGCGTATCGGCATGCTTCAACGCCTGCTGCGACAGGGTATCAGCCAGCTTGCCAAGGTCAGCCTCGATCAAGTCCAGGGCATCGCGCAACTGCAGAACCAGACCGGTGTCCATCGCATCCTGGCTGGTCGCCCCAAGGTGCACATAGCGCTCAGCTTCAGGCACGCCAGTGGCAATCACTTTGCCCAACGCTTTCACCAACGGAATTGCCGAGTTGCCAGCGATGGCAATGGCATTGGCCAGCGCGCCGACGTCATAGCGCTCGGCCTGGCATGCCGCCTCGATGGCCGCCACCGCGCTGTGCGGGACCAAACCGGTAGAGGCTTCGGCACGGGCAAGCGCTGCTTCGAAATCCAGCATGCCCTGCAGGCGGCCACGGTCGGAGAAAATCTCGCGCATGGCCGGCGCGGTGAAATAGGCGTCGAACAGTTGGTTGCTCATGCAGCGTCCTTAATCATCATGGTGCAGGTACACCGCCTGCTTCGGCAGGCGCAGGCTGAACAGGAAAGCAATCGCCATCATCGCCGTCACGTACCAGTAGAAAGTGTTTTCCATCCCCAGGGTTTTCAGGCCCAGGGCCACATATTCGGCCGAACCGCCGAATGCTGCGTTGGCCACCGCATAGGCCAGGCCCACCCCCAGTGCACGCACCTGTGGCGGGAACATTTCGGCTTTCACCAGGCCGCTGATCGAGGTGTAGAAGCTGACGATACACAGGGCCAGGCTGATCAGCACAAAGGCCATGAGCGGGCTGGTCACGGTTTTCAGTGCCATCAGCAGCGGCACGGTGAACAGGGTACCGAGCGCGCCGAACAGCAGCATCGAATTGCGCCGACCGATACGGTCGGACAGCATGCCGAAGAACGGCTGTACCACCATGAACAGGAACAATGCCCCGGTCATCACGTAGCTGGCGTTCTTGGCTGACATGCCCGCAGTGTTGACCAGGTATTTCTGCATATAAGTGGTGAAAGTATAGAAAATCAGCGAGCCACCAGCGGTGTAACCCAATACTGTGATGAACGCCGCTGCGTGATTGCGGAACAGGCCACCGATCGAACCTGCATCCTTGTCATTGCGGGCTTCGGCGCTACTGGTCTCGTGCAGCGAACGGCGCAGCATCAACGAGATCAGGGCGGCGATGGCCCCCACCACGAAAGGAATGCGCCAGCCCCAGGCCCGCAGTTCATCTTCAGTCAGCAGCTGTTGCAGGATCACCACGACCAGTACCGCCAGCAACTGGCCGCCAATCAGGGTGACGTACTGGAACGAAGCAAAGAAGCCGCGCTGCCCACGCAGGGCCACTTCACTCATGTAGGTGGCCGTGGTGCCGTATTCGCCCCCAACCGACAGGCCCTGGATCAGGCGAGCCAGCAATAGCAGCGCCGGTGCCCAGGTGCCGATGCTGGCATAGGTGGGCAGGCAAGCGATCATCAGGGAGCCGAAGCACATCATCAGCACCGAGATCATCAGGGAATTCTTGCGACCATGGCGGTCGGCGAGGCGGCCGAAGATCCAGCCACCGATTGGGCGCATCAGGAAACCTGCGGCGAATACACCAGCCGTGTTCAACAACTGCACGGTGGGATCGTCCGAGGGGAAGAAGGCCGGGGCGAAGTAGATCGCACAGAAGGCGTAGACGTAGAAGTCGAACCATTCCACCAGGTTGCCTGACGAGGCACCGACGATAGCGAAGATGCGCTTGCTGCGTTCTTCGCCAGTGTAATAGGTTGAAGTCATGACGGTTTTACTCCTGGAGGGTACTAGGTAAATCTAGACATACCTGGTAACACACTCGTTCCGCTATCTGGCTGGCAATTGGCCTTATGTCTCACAGGACAGGCCTCTTCGCGGGCAAGCCCGCTCCCACAGGTGATTGCGTGGATCCCTGTGGGAGCTGGCTTGCCCGCGAAGAGGCCGGTACAGGTCAAACCCGCTCGATGGCCAGTGCCAGACCTTGGCCAACGCCCACACACATGGTCGCCAGGCCTTTACGCCCACCACTCTTCTCCAGCTGGTGCAGCGCAGTCAGCACCAGGCGCGCACCGCTCATGCCCAGCGGGTGGCCCAGGGCAATGGCGCCGCCATTAGGGTTTACCTGTGGCGCATCGTCAGCGACACCCAGCTCACGCAGCACTGCCAGGCCTTGGCTGGCAAACGCCTCGTTAAGCTCGATCACGTCGAAATCAGTTACCGCCACCCCCAGACGCTCAGTCAGCTTGCGCACCGCCGGCACCGGGCCAATGCCCATGACACGTGGAGCAACGCCGCCGCTGGCCATGCCCAAAACGCGGGCGCGCGGGGTCAGGCCGTGCTTCTTCACCGCAGCGGCCGAGGCCAGGATCATCGCCGCGGCACCGTCGTTCACGCCCGAGGCGTTGCCGGCGGTGACCGTCTTGTCCGGACCGTTGACCGGTTTGAGCTTGGTCAGCGCCTCCAGCGTGGTTTCCGGGCGCAGGTGTTCGTCACGTTCGACGATGATTTCGCCCTTCTTGTGAGCGATACGCACCGGCACAATTTCTTCGGCGAAGAAGCCGGCAGCCTGCGCAGCAGCAGCCTTTTGCTGACTGCGCAGGGCGAACGCGTCCTGGTCAGCACGCGAAACCTGATAGTCATCAGCCACGTTGTCGGCGGTTTCCGGCATGGAATCCACACCATACTGGCTCTTCATCAGCGGGTTGATGAAACGCCAGCCAATGGTGGTGTCTTCCAGCTTCATGTTGCGCGAATAGGCGCTTTCAGCCTTGCCCATGACGAACGGAGCGCGCGACATCGACTCGACGCCACCGGCAATCACCAGTTCCATCTCGCCGCTGGCGATGGCGCGGAAAGCAGTGCCGATGGCATCCATGCCCGACGCACACAGGCGGTTCAGGGTGACACCCGGAATGCTTTCCGGCAGGCCGGCCAGCAGCAGTGCCATGCGGGCCACGTTGCGGTTGTCTTCACCGGCCTGGTTGGCGCAGCCGAAGAACACTTCGTCTACCTGGTCCCACTGCACGCCTGGGTTGCGCTCTACCAGCGCCTTCAGCGGCACCGCTGCCAGGTCGTCGGCCCGCACGCTGGCCAGGGCGCCGCCGAAGCGGCCGATGGGGGTACGGATGGCGTCACAGATGAATACGTCGTGCATCAGGCTTCTCCTGCCAGCTGGCCATGGGCCGCGGCGGTACGGGCGTCGAGGTCACACATGGTGGACAGCTCGATTTGGGTGGGTTCGGAAATGGTCTGCGCGTGGCATTTGGAGGCTCCTGGTCAGGGTGCTTCGATAAACCCAGATTAAGGAGACTGGTGGGCACCTTACAATCCGATAATCGACTATTCGTGCGATTATCGAACCATTTGTTCTACAACTATTCCCCCACCACCAGGCAGTTGTGCGCCCTGATCGCAGCACAACACCGCTCCTGCCGGAGCAGCCTTGTGCTGCGAATGGGCCGCGACGCGGCCCTCGCCCTCAGGTTGCGTCGGAGTGGCTGACCAGCCCCTTGACGACCACACCCACGGTCGCCAGCGCCGCCGGTACGAGCAAGGCCGTCAGCACCTGCTCGAAGTTCCAGCCCAGGCCCAACAGCGTTGCGCCACTCCAGGCCCCTAGAATCGCACCAAAGCGGCCAATACCCAGCATCCACGATACACCTGTGGCCCGGCCCTGGGTGGGATAGAAGCGGGCCGCCAGCGATGGCATTGCCGACTGCGCACCGTTCACACACATACCGGCGACGAGTACCAGCGTGGCTAGCACAGTGATGTTACCCAGGCTCTGCCCCACTGCGTAGGCGAACACCCCGGCCAGCAGATAGAAAATGCCGATCACCTTGTGCGGATTGAAACGGTCCATGGCCCAACCCACGCCGACTGCGCTTAGCACTCCACCAAACTGGAACAGCGCGCCGATGAACGCGGCCTGCTCCATGCTCGCGCCGCTGTCACGCATCAGGGTTGGCAGCCAGCTGGTCAGGAGGTAGACGATCACCAGGCCCATGAAATAGGTCAGCCACAGCAGCACGGTGCCCAAGCCGTAGGTGCCAGAAAAGATCACCGCAAACACGTTGCGCGCAGCCACCGCCTTTTGCTCCGGCACGCTGAAACTACCTGCCTCGGCCACCACTTGCGGCGCGATTGGCGACAAGGTCTTGCGCACCTTGTCGGTGCCGCGGTTGCGCACCACCAGGAACCGCGCCGACTCCGGCAGCCAGACCATCAGTACCAGCGCCAGCAGCAACGGCAGCACGCCACCGATGACCAGCAGGCTGTGCCAGCCGTAGGCCGGGATCATCTTGGCGGAAATGAAGCCACCACCGGCCATGCCCAGGTTGAAGCCACAGAACATGCTGGTCACCAGCAGCGACTTGAGGCGCTCCGGGGTGTATTCGGACAACAGCGTGGTGGCGTTGGGCATGCCAGCCCCCAGCCCCAGACCAGTCAGAAAACGCAGTACCAGCAACTGGTCGACGTTGGAGGCATAGGCCGAGGCCAGACTGAAGCCACCGAATACCAGCACCGCCCCCACCAGCACGCCTTTGCGGCCGAAACGGTCAGCCAGCGGCCCGGACCCCAGCGCGCCGAATACCATGCCGATCAATGCAGCACTCATGACCGGCCCAAGGCTCGCGCGGTCGATCCCCCACTCTTGCGACAGTGCCGGGGCGATGAAACCCATGGCAGCGGTGTCCAGGCCATCGAGGAAGACGATCAGGAAGCACAGCAGCACAACCCGCCACTGATACCGGGATAGCGGCTGCTGATTGATGAAAGATTGAACGTCGAGGCTTTTGCCGACGTTGGTTTGCGCTTGGTTCATTATTGTTATCCAGAATGTAGGGCACAGTCAGGCCGTTGCACACGGGTAACCGGTACAAGGGCGATGATTGGGGTAAATGGCCTGGGTCAGCCTGGATATAACGTTACTGCATGCGGGTGCGGCCGCAGCAGCGAGGTGACAGTATTCATGAGTAAGTGCCTCTTATGTTTTTCTTGTTCGGTCGGCTGGCCGACCGTTGCGAGAGACATTAATCAGCGTGCCGAGGTGAAGCAATTCACTCGGCACGACACTGTGCGTTTATCGCACAAGAAACGGTTTTGCCTGTTCCGATCCGGGGCCGCAAAGTGCTCCCTGCGGTCTCAACCGAACAACTGATGGCAAAGGTCCCGGCTGGCCGCCAGCAAAATCGGCAAGAACCGCTGCTCCAGCTCACTGCGGGTCACCCGCCCGACATGGGTACTTACATTCAACGCAGCCAATACCTGCCCCGAGGCGTCATACACCGGCACCGCAATCGATCGCAGCCCCTGTTCCAATTCCTGGTCGACCACGCACCAGCCCTGGGCGCGCACCTGCTGGATGCAGGCGAACAACGATTCAGGGTCATTCAGGGTACGGCTGGTGCGCGCCTTGAGGTCGGCACGTTCCAGGTACTCACGCAGGCTGGTGTCGTCCATGGCCGCTAGCAGAATGCGGCCCATCGACGTGCAATAGGCCGGCAGGCGCCCGCCCACTGACAGATCGACCGAGATCAACCGCTCGACCGTGGCCGAACGGGCTATATAAAGAATGTCGTCACCTTCAAGGGTGGCCATGTTGGCCGCCTCATGTAACTGGTCGCTGATGCGATCCAGGTACGGCTGGGCAGAAATTGCCAGTGGCGTGGACGACAGGTAAGCATGCCCCAGCGTCAACACTTTGGGCAGCAGCGAATAGGTACGCCCGTCAGTGGTGGCGTAACCCAGCTTGATCAGCGTGTGCAGGCAGCGGCGCACCGCTGCGCGAGGGATTTCGGTACGGTGGCTGATCTGGGCGATGGTCAGGTGCCGCTTGCGCTCCTGGAAGGCCTGGATCACGGCCAGGCCACGTGCCAGAGAGGTCATGAAGTCAGGGTCACCGGTAAAGGCCTGGATGCGCTTGGCCGGGGAAGCCACGATCGGCGGCGCCATGGCAGCCGAAGCAGGTCGCGCCACCTCCGCATTGCCGGAATCGTTGTCCAGGGTTTCGTCACTCATCGCACACCTCAAAAAAAACACCGGTTCGTGCGATTATCGAACAAACGGCCGATAATCGCAATTGACCGCCGACACGTTTGCTTATACCTTTCCTCTGCCACTTGTGGCTTCTTTGGAGAGACTGGTCAGGTACCCACCGTAAGAAGTCCCCAGGCAACGGCCTCGCCTTTCGGCGAGGCCGTTTTTCGTTACGGCCCGCCCTGACATTGCAGCGAACTTCTATCCTTCATTCCTTTCAAACTTGTACGAAAGGTCCAAACTGTTGGTGAACAGATCCTGCTACTTGCGCCAGATGATGTCAGTGCTGAGTAAATAACGATGTTCGGCGAATTATCGGTTGCTATAATCGACTGCGCAGGCCCTCCGCTTACCGTGGTGATGGAACCTTCCGCTTTAACAAGCCGTTGCGGCCAGCAAGGCAATATGCATGTGGCACAATGCATGACAACAGTCATTACACTTATTTCAGGTACTGCATGTGACGAAAGATGAACTGCGCGCGGAACTCGAGCGCCAGGCTGAACGTTACAAGGAAGTTTATGGTGGCGAAGTCACCACCTACGCCGCACAACCGGATCCGGAACGCAAACCTTGGCGCAAGCGTGCCAGCGTTCGCGACCAGGCCTTCAGCCAGGAACTGGAACGCATCGAAAAAGAACTGCGCAGCGACAATCCCTGAGCCTCGGGGGTCCTCTGCGCGTCGTCGCCCGGTCAACCCGGGCGAGGTCGATCTTTACTGTCTGGCCGATGATGAAATGGAATTACACAAATTTCATACGGCCGTTTGAAATTTTGCGAAATGGACATTTCACAATATTTAGACCATTTTTCGCCATTATTTTCGACTTTTAGCCGCAATTTACCCCACTGAACGCCCCCCTCTGCACGACACGCTTGCACCATGAAGACTGTCATCTGTCTGTTGCAGGTGCATCGATTGCCAAGGTTTTCTGGCATAATCCCGCCCCCCTATGACCCGCCAGACAACCTTCATGATCGATTTATTCAGCGGACTGGATGCCTGGGTATTGGTGAGCCTACTGCTCGCCTTGACCTTCGTACTCGCCTTCGAGTTCATCAATGGCTTTCATGACACCGCCAACGCGGTAGCTACCGTCATCTATACCAAAGCCATGCCACCGCACCTCGCCGTGTTCTTCTCCGGCGTGTTCAACTTCCTTGGCGTTCTGCTCGGCGGTGTAGGGGTGGCCTATGCCATCGTGCACCTGTTGCCGGTAGAGCTGCTGATCAATGTGAACACCGGACATGGCCTGGCCATGGTCTTCTCGTTGCTGGCCGCGGCCATCACCTGGAACCTGGGCACTTGGTACTTTGGCATTCCCGCCTCCAGTTCGCATACGCTGATCGGCTCCATTCTCGGTGTCGGCCTGGCCAACGCCCTGATCAACGACATTCCGCTGGGCGACGGTGTCAACTGGCAGAAAGCGATCGATATCGCCATGTCACTGGTGGTCTCGCCAATGGCCGGCTTCGCCGTTGCTGCGCTGGTGCTGATCGGCCTGAAATGGTGGCGCCCGCTGTCGAAGATGCACAAAACGCCGGAACAACGCCGCAAGCTCGACGACAAAAAGCACCCGCCCTTCTGGAACCGTCTGGTCCTGGTGGTTTCCGCCATGGGTGTGAGCTTCGTGCACGGTTCCAACGACGGCCAGAAAGGCATCGGCCTGATCATGCTGGTGCTGATCGGTATTGTGCCGGCCAAGTTCGTACTCGACCTGAACAGCACCACCTACCAGATCGAGCGTACGCGCGACGCTACCCTGCACATGAGCCAGTTCTACCAGCGTAACGCCGCCACCCTGGGCGAGTTCCTGGCACTGGGCAAGGCCAAGGCCAGCGACCTGCCGGAGCAGTTCAGCTGCAACCCTCAGCAGACCGAGCCGACCATCGCTGCGCTGCAGACCTCGCTGAAGGGCGTGACGGACTACCACAGCCTCGATGCCGATAAGCGCGTTGAAGTACGCCGCTACCTGTTGTGCCTGGATGACACCGCGAAGAAGGTTGGCAAGCTGCCAGGCCTGGACGCCCGTGAAAAATCCGACCTTGAAAAGCTGCGCAAAGACCTCACCGCCACTACCGAATACGCCCCGTTCTGGGTGATCGTGGCCGTCGCCCTGGCCCTTGGCCTGGGCACCATGGTTGGCTGGAAGCGCGTAGTGTTGACCGTAGGCGAGAAGATCGGCAAACAAGGCATGACCTATGCCCAAGGCATGTCGGCACAGATCACTGCAGCCTGCGCCATCGGCATGGCCAACGTATTCGCCCTGCCGGTGTCGACCACCCATGTGCTGTCATCCGGCGTGGCCGGCACCATGGTCGCCAACAAAAGTGGCCTGCAAGGCGGCACTGTGAAGACCATCCTGCTGGCATGGGTCCTGACCCTGCCTGCCTCGATGGGCCTGGCGGCCGGCCTGTTCTGGCTGGCGTCCAAAGCCATTGGCTGAGTGACACCGCAATGAATGAAGGCGCCCCCAGGGCGCCTTTTTCATAGCCGTCATTCCTGTGCTGCCCTGTTCTTTGCCGGGGCAGCCTTGTGCTACCGAGGGTATGGGCCTGCGCAGGAAGACTACCTTTTCTTGCTCCCTAACAACGACCCCATCAACCCGCGCACCAACTGCCGCCCCAACTGGTTAGCTGCCTGGCGCACTGCCGACTTGATCGCCTGCCCCGCTGCACTCTGCAAGAACTCGCCAGCCTTGTCGGCAAAGCTCTCTTCATCCGCCTTCGGTTGTGGCGCCGGTTCTACCGGTTCGCCCTTGCGCTGGGTCAGCATTTCATAGGCAGATTCACGGTCCACCGGCTTGTCATAGCGCCCAGCCAATGGCGAAGCGGCAATCAGCGCGCTGCGCTCAACCGCGCTCAGTGGCCCGATACGCGACTGCGGCGGTGCAACCAGCACCCTCTGCACGATGGCCGGCGTGCCCTTTTCTTCCAACGTGCCCACCAGCGCTTCGCCAATACCCAGTTCGGTCAGCACTGCCAAGGTGTCGAACGCGGGGTTGGGGCGGAAACCATCGGCTACCGCCCGCAGCGACTTCTGCTCCTTGGCCGTGAACGCCCGCAAGCCGTGCTGAATGCGCAAGCCCAACTGGGCCAGCACCGCGTCGGGCAAGTCCCCTGGCGACTGGGTAACAAAATAGACACCCACCCCCTTGGAGCGGATCAGCCGGACCACTTGCTCAAGACGCTCCTGCAACGCCTTGGGCGTGCCGTTGAACAACAAGTGTGCTTCATCGAAGAACAGCGCCAGCACCGGCTTGTCAGCATCACCGCGCTCGGGCAACTGCTCGAACAATTCGGCCAGCAGCCACAACAGGAACGTCGCGTACACCTTGGGAGCCTCGTGCACCAATCGGCTGGCATCGAGCAGGTGGATACGCCCA
The DNA here is from genome assembly GCF_043103305.1 of Pseudomonas sp. YQ_5. NCBI lineage: Bacteria > Pseudomonadati > Pseudomonadota > Gammaproteobacteria > Pseudomonadales > Pseudomonadaceae > Pseudomonas > Pseudomonas sp. YQ_5. The sequence goes on from NZ_JBICJS010000074.1 coordinate 44,777, forward strand.
CGGCCATCCGAATCAGGGCGCAGCAGGTCCTCCAGCTGCAATGCCGGCTCGCCGAACAGTGCCTCGGCGCCCTGCTGCTCCAAGGTAGCGAGCCGGCGCAGCAAGGCCTGGGTAGAAGCCGTGGTCATCAGCGCGCTGTCTTCGCCGAGCAGCTGCGGGTTATCCTTCAGATGCGCCAGCAGGGCCTTGAGGTCTTTGAGGTCCAGCAGCAGCAGGCCTTCGCGGTCGGCCACCTTGAATGCTGCGTACAACGCCGCCTGCTGACTGTCGGTCAGTTCCAGCAAATTGCCCAGCAGCAGCGGCCCCATTTCACTGAGGGTGGTGCGCAGCGGGTGGCCAGACTGCCCGGCGATATCCCACAGGCTCACCGGATAGGCCCGGGGCGTATGCCCCAGCCACGGCATGCCAGCGATGCGCTCAGCCACCTTGCCTTGCGGCGCACCGGCAGCGCCCAAACCACAAAGGTCGCCTTTGACATCGGCGGCGAACACCGCCACCCCCGCGTCGCTGAACACCTCCGCCAGATGCTGCAGAGTGACGGTCTTGCCGGTACCCGTTGCGCCAGCCACCAGACCGTGCCGGTTGGCCAGGCGCATTGCTTGACCGACTGGCTGGCCATCCGGGCCCGCACCTACAACGATGGTCGAAAATTCCGACATCTTTTTAATCCTCTGCTCAAGCTTTAGCTTAATTCGGCCGATACCTGTGGGTGATATTCGCCTTAATAGAGAGGAACAACCGAAAAGGGACTTCTCGGGATGTTGCACAACCTACGGCTCCACTCGTGCGAACGCCTGATATAGAACCTTAGCGGAACCGATTACGCCCATGAACAAAAGCCTTCGTTTCAGCCACAAGATTCTTTTGGCGGCATCACTGATCGTGATACTCGCCTTCAGCCTTTTCACCCTCTACAACGATTACCTCCAGCGTAATGCGATCCGCGAGGACCTGGAAAACTATCTGGCTGAAATGGGCGCCTCCACGTCAACCAACATTCGCAACCTGTTCGAGGGCCGGATAAAACTGGTGGAAAACCTGGCGCAGAACATTGCCCAGAACCCGGCCAGCGCCGAAACCCTGATGGGTCAGAATGCGCTGACCTCCAGCTTCCTCACAGTCTACCTGGGCAAGGTCGACGGCAGTTTCAGCGTGCGCCCTGACGCGAAGATGCCCGACGGCTACGACCCGCGTACCCGCCCTTGGTACAAGGACGGCATGAACGCCAGCGGCGCCACCCTGACCGAACCGTACATCGACATGACCACCAACAAGATGGTCATAGGCATCCTCAACAAGGTCTCCAGCAGCGTTGGCGTGGTCGGCGGCGACCTGGCCCTGGACGGCCTGGTGCAGATCATCAACTCGCTGAACTTCGGCGGCATGGGATACGCCTTCCTGGTCAACGACCAGGGCAAGATCCTGGTGCACCCGGATAAAGACCTGGTCATGAAGTCGCTGTCGGACTTGTTCCCGCAGCACACGCCGAAACTGACCGGTGAGCTGACCGAAGTGCAAAGCGATGGCCAGACTCGCCTGCTGACCTTCAGCCCGATTACCGGCCTGCCGTCGGCAAACTGGTACATCGGCCTGTCGGTGGACAAGGACAAAGCCTTCTCGATGCTCAGCACCTTCCGCACCTCTGCGGTGATCGCCACGTTAGTGGCAGTGGTGATCATCATCGGCCTGCTCGGCTTGCTAATCCGCGTGTTGATGCAGCCGTTGCACACCATGACCCGCGCCATGGAAGACATTGCCGAAGGTGAAGGCGACCTGACCAAGCGCCTGCATATCCACAACCACGACGAATTCGGTGTCCTAGGCAACGCCTTCAACCGCTTCGTCGAACGTATTCACAGCAGCATTCGCGAAGTGTCCTCGGCCACCGAGCAGGTCAACGAAGTGGCCCTGCGGGTGATCAGTGCTTCGAACTCGTCGATGACCAACTCCGACGAGCAGTCCAACCGCACCAACAGTGTCGCAGCCGCCATCAACGAACTGGGAGCAGCTGCCCAGGAAATTGCCGGCAACGCCGCCCAGGCTTCGCAGCACGCAAGCTCCGCGCGCCTGCTGGCCGAAGAAGGCCAGCAAGTGGTCGAGCGCAACATTGCCGCAATGAACCGCCTGTCCGACCTGATCGTCACGTCCAGCGCGCACATCGAAACACTGAACAGCAAGACCGTGAATATCGGCCAGATCCTCGAAGTGATCACCAGCATTTCCCAGCAGACCAACCTGCTGGCACTAAACGCCGCCATCGAAGCGGCCCGCGCCGGTGAGGCCGGGCGTGGCTTTGCCGTGGTCGCCGACGAGGTGCGCAACCTGGCGCACCGCACCCAGGAATCGGCGCAGCAAGTGCAGACCATGATCGAAGAGCTGCAGGTCGGGGCCCGCGAGTCGGTCGATACCATGGACCAGAGCCAGCGCCACAGCCAGGACAGCATGCAGATCGCCAACCAGGCGGGTGAGCGACTGGACAGCGTTACCGTGCGCATTGGCGAGATCGATGGCATGAACCAGTCAGTGGCCACTGCCACCGAGGAGCAGACCGCCGTGGTCGAGGCGATCAACATGGACATCAGCGAGATCAACATGCTCAACCAGGAAGGCGTGGAGAACCTGCAAGCGACCCTGCGCGCGTGCTCCGACCTCGAGCAACAGGCTGGCCGCCTGAAGCACCTGGTGGGCAGCTTCCGTATCTGATAGCTGCTACACCTTCGCCTGGCGCAGCCTTTGTGCTGCTCCAGGCATTGCGCCCCCTCTCAAACTGATCGAACAAACTATCCTTCTGATAGGTCCACCTTTAGGCGTGTCATCGCCGGCAATTCAACGCCGGATGACAGACCCGAAGACGATCCCGGAGGGATGCTGATCGTGCACATCGCCGACATCACCATGTTCTACGCCCCGGCCAGCGGTGGCGTACGTACCTATCTTGATGCCAAACATCACCGTCTCGACGCCATTCACGGCGTACGCCATAGCCTGTTGATTCCTGGGGCCAGTGCCCAACACGCCGATGGTATCTATCAGGTACCTGCGCCGCCCTTGCCGTTTGGCAAAGGCTACCGCTTTCCGGTACGCCTGGCCCCCTGGTGCAACACACTGCGCATGCTCAAGCCCGACCTGATCGAAGTTGGCGACCCCTACCTGACCGCCTGGGCGGCGCTGGAAGCACGGCGCCAGCTCGACGTGCCAGTGATCGGCTTCTACCATTCCGACCTGCCGTTACTGGTCAGCAACCGCATGGGCAACTGGTTCGCCCCCAATGTCGAGGCCTACGTCAGCAAGTTATACGGCAATTTTGACCGGGTACTGGCCCCCAGCCAGGTGATGGCCGAAAAATTACGCCGTTTGGGCGTGCGCGATGTCCATGTGCAGCCGCTGGGCGTTGACCTTGCCACTTTCCACCCCGCCCGGCGCGACCCACATGTACGTGCCGAACTGGGCATTGCCGATACCAGCCGCCTGTTGATCTATGCCGGCCGAGGCTCGCGGGAAAAGAACCTGCCGGTGCTGCTTGACTGCATGCGGCAACTCGGCCACCCCTACCACCTGTTACTGGTAGGCTCGAGCATGCCGGCCAACGTGCCGCACAACGTCAGCGTCATCGATCACTTCTGCCCGGCTGCAGAGGTGGCCCGGCTGATGGCCAGCGCCGACTTGTTGGTGCATGCTGGCGACCAGGAAACATTCGGCCTGGTCATTCTCGAAGCGATGGCCAGCGCCACGCCCGTGGTGGCCGTGCGCGCCGGTGCCTTCCCTGAAATCATCAACGAACAGTGCGGCCGCCTGTGCATGCCCAACGATGGTCGGGCCATGGCGTCAGCCGTGCGCGAGGCGTTCGAGGCAGGTATACGCGAGCTCGGTGTGCAGGCCCGTCACCATGTAGAGCAACATTATTCGTGGGATAACGTGGTGGCTGGCCTGCTGCAGCACTACCAGGCCGTGCTCGGCCACCAGCCACAGGTGCGCGCCCATGCTTGAGCCCTCCGCGAGCCAGCGCAGCCTCATGCTGGTGCTGCATGATGTTGCCCCGGAAACCTGGCCGGACTATGAACCGTTCGTAGAGGCCGTGGACGCGCTGGGCAACGTGCCAATGACATGGCTGGTTGTCCCGGACTTCCATCGGCGTAATCCGCTGCACCGGGCACCTACGTTCTGCCGCCTTCTGGACGCACGCCTGGCCAAAGGCGACGAACTGGCGCTTCACGGCTATGCCCATGCAGACGAAGGACCCGCACCGCGCAACCCCGTCGACTACTTCATGCGGCGCATCTATACACATGAAGGCGAGTTCTACAGCCTTGATGAGAGCGAAGCACTTACCCGCCTACAGGAGGGCCTGGCACTGTTCGAGGGCCAAGGGTGGCCTGTGGCAGGGTTTGTCGCACCTGCCTGGCTCATGAGCCAAGGCACGCGGCAAGCGCTGTGCCGCCTGCCACTGAAATACACCAGCACACCGCAGCATTTGTACCGTTTGCCGGACTTTACGGCCATTGATGCGCCAGGCCTGGTCTGGAGCGCCCGAAGCGCATGGCGTCGCAAACTGTCCCGCACGCTGTGCGACTGGCAATGCCAGCGCTGGCGGGACGCAAGCACAATACGCATGGGGTTGCACCCTGTAGACATGCGCCATCGCTCATCCCGTGATTATTGGCTGCGAACACTGGAGAAACTGTTGAAGGATGGTCGCGAACCATTGACCAAATCTGCCTGGCTGGAGCGCCAGGGGGCAGCATGAAGCGTTGGGCCTGGTTGGCGCTGGCATTGCTGGGTGCAGCGCTGGTGCCAGCGTTGCTGGGTGGTAGCGAGCTGCTGCCGCGACTGAGCCGGTTCGACCCGCACTTGCTGCTCATGCTGCTAGGCATGATTCTGTTGTGCTGGGTCATCAATGCGCTGCGCCTGCGCCTGTTGCTGGGTGAGCAGGCAAAACAGTTGAGCCATGCTCGCAGCCTGGGCGTGGTCATGGCCACTGAATTTGCCATCTGCACCACCCCTGGCGGCAGTGGTGGGCCGCTGACCCTGATGGCCCTGCTGGCGCGAGACCGCATCAGCCCGGCACGCAGCGGCGCCGTTTTTGCCATGGACCAGTTGAACGACCTGGTGTTCTTCTTCTGCGCAATGCTGGCGATTGCCGGCTACGCGCTGTTCCACAGCCTGGGCCACAGCCAGGAAAGCATGTTGCTGGGCAGTGCGTTACTGCTGTGCACAGCGTTGGCCGGGGTGATCGGGCTGTCGCGCTATCGGCGTCCGATAATGCGCATGAACGGCAGGTTGCTGCAGCGCATGGGGATGGGTCAGCCGCGCAAACGCCGCTGGGCGCGCAAACTGCTGCACTTTGTCGCAGCACTGGCGCAGACCTGGCGCCTGCCCAAGCGCACGTTGAGCCTGGTATTCACCCTGACTTGCGCCCACTGGGGGCTGCGCTACAGCGTGTTGTACCTGGTGCTGCGGGGCTTGGGGGTGGACCTGCAGTGGATTCCCAGCTTCCTGGTGCAGATGCTGTCGCTCAGCGCCGGCCAATTCAGCCTGCTGCCTGGCGGAGCCGGGGCCGCCGAGCTGACGTCGGCCAGCCTGTTGACGCCATTGGTGGGCAGTTCGACCGCGGCTGCGGCAATCCTGATATGGCGGGCGGTTACTTACTACTTTTATCTGCTGGCTGGTGGGCCGGTGTTTGTGTGCCTGCTTGGGCGTCCGCTGCTGGAGCGCTGGCGGCGTCAGGCGGGTTGAGCTGTTGCCAGAGCTCGGCGGCGCCGGGGAATTCGGTGCCATCCGTGTCATCCAGGGCTTCAGGGTCGTAGCGGGCCAGGCAGCCTTCGCCAAGGGTCGGTGGAGGTGAGGCGGCGGGGTTGTTGCGTTGCCTGGCCATTGGCGTTTCACCCAAGATTGCCGGGGCGCTGTGCACCCCTGTCGCGACAGGGCTGCACCGCAGCCCAGAATCTCACAGCAAACCAAGTGGTGTCAGTCGAACACCACAGTCTTGTTACCATGCACCAGCACGCGGTCTTCCAGGTGATAACGCAGGCCACGGGCCAGCACCATCTTCTCCACATCACGGCCAAAGCGGACCATGTCCTCGATGCTGTCAGCATGGCTGACACGTACCACATCCTGTTCGATGATCGGGCCGGCGTCCAGCTCTTCGGTGACGTAGTGGCAAGTCGCGCCAATCAGCTTCACGCCCCGCAGGGCGGCCTGATGGTAAGGCTTGGCGCCGACGAACGACGGCAGGAAGCTGTGATGGATGTTGATCACCTTCTCGGCATAGTCCCGGCACAGTTGTGGCGGCAGGATCTGCATGTAGCGGGCCAGTACCACGACGTCGGCGGCATGCTCCTGCACCAGGCGCGACACTTCGGCAAAGGCCGGGGCCTTGTCCTTGGGGTCGACCGGAACATGGAAGAACGGAATACCGTGCCACTCGACCATGCTGCGCAGGTCGTTGTGGTTGGAAATCACGCAAGGGATCTCGCAGTCCAGCTCATCGGTGTGCCAGCGGTGCAGCAAGTCTGCCAGGCAGTGCGACTCACGGCTGGCCATCAATACCACGCGTTTTTTCTGAGCCGAGTCGGTAATGCGCCAGGTCATGGAGAACTCTTCCGCGATCGGCGCAAACGCTTCACGGAAAGCTTCGATACCGAACGGCAGCGATTCAGCGCGGATTTCATGACGCATGAAGAACCAACCGCTCTGCTCATCGGAGTGGTGGCTGGCTTCGTTGATCCAGCCATTGTACAAGGCCAGGAAATTACTGACTTTCGCCACGATGCCTACACGGTCGGGGCAGGCGATCACCAGACGATAGGTGCGCATGAATGAGACTCCAGAACTTCGCAAAGGCGCCTATTCTAGCGGCCCGCCAGAAAAAACGCAGTATTGATCGCTGCCACGATGGCATATGCAGGCGCGAAAACGCAGCAGGGGCTCTGTCTGACAGACATGACGAATCGTCTGGGCCGTATGTAAAATTTTGTTCACGTAGAGAAATGCTGTCACAGCTTAATTAACAGTTAATTGCCCATTCTTATGTTTACTTGCGAGTATTGCCTGTCTATTATTGGCCCACACATTTCTGAACACGCATTAAGGAACACTCCATGTCCCTGATCAACGAGTACCGCGCTACCGAAGAAGCCATCAAGGAACTTCAGGCCCGCCTGGCCAATCTGTCGCAGGATGACAAGCTGAAGAAAGAACTGGAGTTCGAAGGCAAACTGCGCACACTGATGGGCGAATACTCCAAGTCGCTGCGCGACGTGATTGCCCTGCTCGACCCAGAGTCGAAACTGAGCAAGGCACCTCGTGGTTCGGTCAAGACTACCGCCACCAAGCGCGCACGCAAGGTCAAGCAATACAAGAACCCGCACAACGGTGAAGTGATCGAAACCAAAGGCGGCAACCACAAGACCCTGAAAGAGTGGAAAGCCACTTGGGGCGGCGATGTGGTTGAAAGCTGGGCAACCCTGCTGGACTGATTATCCGCATACGCCTCTTGCTTCGCACAACAAAAACGCCGGCACACTGCCGGCGTTTTTGTTTACCTGCCATCAGCCGATTGAATAGTTTTCCTGCAATTGTCGAGCATGCATTTGCCAGGCCTCCAACACCCGCCTGCCCGCCTCGTCGGCGCCCTCCCAGGCTTGCTGGCGTGCCTGTTCGAAGTCGCCCAAGGTATTCGGCGCGCCCCACTGCGGGTCGCTCAGGCGTTGCTGGCAGAAGCCATACCAACGTTGCCGCTCTTCGCCGGTCAAGGTTTCAGGGAAGTTACGTGCCCGGTAGCGGAACAACAGCTCTGGCAAACGCGGATCATCGAACATCCAGTGGCCATGGCTCAACTGCGCCGGTTCCAGCGCACGAACTTGCTCGCATAAGCGCCGGTCGCGGTCACCTATAAAACCCTCATACAACTGCTGTTCCGGGTCCTCACTCGGGGCGAACTCGTCCTTGCCATAGATGTGCTCCAGCTTTTCTTGCCATTGCGCCTGTTGATTGGCCAATTGTTCGCCGCGCGATTGTAACAACGTCAAGTCCAGGCCCAATCGCTGTTGATCGACCGGGCGCAATACCGACAGCGGCGCCACTACCGGGCAACGATTGATCTGCACCAATTTGAGCGGTACCGGCAATTCACCTTCAGCCAATTCATCATGCCGGGTGTACAAACGCTGACGCAAAACTTCAGCACTTTCCCGTAGTAACGGTAGGGTTTCCTGATGCAGGTCGCAGACAATCAGTGCATTGCGATTACGCGGGTGCCAGGCCAGTGGCAATACGACACCCAGGTAATTGCGCGCCGCCGAAAAACGTCCGGATATATGCACCAGTGGCTGCAACAAACGGATCTGCTCCATCACTTTATGCTTGCTGCGCAGCTGAAACAGCCAGTCATACAACTTGGGTTGTTTCTGCCGAATCAGGCGAGCCAAGGCAATGGTTGCCCGCACGTCGGAAAGCGCTTCGTGGGCATGCCCATGGTCAATGCCATTGGCCTTGCTCAGCAGTTCAAGACGCAGACTGGTGCGCCCGTCCTGTTGTGGCCATTGAATACCCTCCGGGCGCAGGGCATAGGCGGTACGCACAATATCGATCAGGTCCCAGCGGCTATTGCCTCCCTGCCATTCACGGGCGTACGGATCGAAAAAGTTGCGGTAAAGGCTGTAGCGGGTCACCTCATCGTCGAAGCGCAGGGTGTTGTAGCCGGCACCACAGGTGCCCGGTTGCGCCAGTTGGGCATGCACACGGGTCATGAACTCGGCTTCGCACAAGCCCTGCTCCGCCAGCAGTTGCGGCGTGATGCCAGTCACCAGGCAGGCCGCCGGGTGCGGCAGGATATCGTCCGACGGCCGGCAATAGAGACTGATCGGCTCGTCGATCTCGTTGAGGTCGAAGTCAGTGCGCACGCCGGCCACCTGCAGCGGCCGATCGCAGCGCGGGTTGATGCCGGTGGTTTCATAGTCGTGCCAGAAAATGCTGGAGGTCACGGGGTCGTCCTGTATCGAGGTCGACCCGATTCTAGCGCGATTCTGAAAAATGAACGTTCAGACGGGCGCGTTGGCGGGGCGGAAACTGAAATAGTCGCGCAATGAACGAACGAAATCATCGTACTCGCGCGGAGACTGCAGCAGCATGAAGCCCGAATCGTAATGCCCAGGCGTCTGGTCCTCACGGCACCACAGGCAACTGGCAGTGAGGTTGACGAACTGGTGCCCGCCGCCAGGCAGGGGCATACGCAGTTGCAGCTCGTAATCGGGCCCGACCAACACAGGTAGCTGGCTGATGACCATCAGCCCATTTTCAGAGGCATTGCCTAGCTGACCGATCTCCTGACCGGTAAAGCGGTTGAATACCTTGAGGACACAAGGTAGCTGATGACGTTCGATGTGGCGCTTGTTGAACATGATCGCGAGTGTATTCCGTACCTGATGCCAGGAATACAAAGTACTGGCGGTTGTTGTAACAACTGAGTTACAGATTAGCGCAGCACGCGCAGCAAATCTCGTGAAATTAACCACACCTTTGTGTTAGCGCCAAGGTACGCTCGTCACCGGGTTGGCCACGGCTGTTTCCGCACCGCGCAAATGGCCGAGTTTTTCCAGGGTCTGCAGGCGCGCCCGGGCGCGATAGGCATACTCGTTGCCCGGGTACTGCTGGATCAGGTACTGATAGGTCTGCGCCGCATCCACGTACAACGCCTGGCGCTCCAGGCACTGGCCGCGCAGCAATGACACTTCGGGGTGGATGAACGGCCGGGCACGGCTGGTGCGATCAACCTGCGACAGTTCGAGCATGACCCGCGCGCAATCGCCGCGGTCGTAGGCGCGGTAGGCATTGTTCAGGTGGTGGTCCATGGACCAGCGGGTGCAGCCGACGGTGCTGGCGGCCAGGGCTAAAACGATCAGGGCTCGCATGGGGATCTCCTTTGATGCCAGTGTATCGGCGTTTGCCTGCAAATCTTCACACCCTTTTGCAAGGATACCCTGCCCCGTTCAAATGCCACCCTGCCCTGGGCGTAGGTAGTGCAACGGAACAATGACTACAGCGAGATTCAGGAGTAGCCTTTCGCTGCGCTTCACTATAGGAGTCTGTGCATGAGCATCCGCCGCACCAAAATCGTCGCCACCCTTGGCCCCGCCAGCAACTCGCCGGAAGTGATCGAACAACTGATCCTCGCCGGCCTGGACGTGGCACGTCTGAACTTCTCCCACGGCACGCCGGACGAGCACAAGGCCCGCGCGCGCCTGATTCGTGACATCGCCGCCAAGAACGGCCGCCATGTTGCACTGCTGGGCGACCTGCAGGGTCCGAAGATCCGCATCGCCAAGTTCGCCAACAAGCGCATCGAACTGAAGATCGGTGACAAGTTCACCTTCTCCACCGCCCACCCGCTGACCGAAGGCAACCAGGACATCGTCGGTATCGACTACCCCGACCTGGTCAAGGACTGCGGCGTTGGTGACGAACTGCTGCTCGACGATGGCCGTGTGGTCATGCGCGTCGAAACCGCCACGGCAGACGCCCTGCACTGCGTGGTGATCATCGGTGGCCCGCTGTCGGACCACAAAGGCATCAACCGTAAAGGGGGTGGCCTGACCGCACCGGCCCTGACCGAAAAGGACAAGGCCGACATCAAGCTGGCTGCGGAAATGGACCTGGACTACCTGGCCGTGTCCTTCCCGCGTGACGCCAGCGACATGGAATACGCCCGCAAGCTGCGTGACGAAGCCGGCGGCAGCGCCTGGCTGGTGGCCAAGATCGAACGCGCCGAAGCAGTTGCCGATGACGAGACCCTCGACAAGCTGATCGCCGCCTCCGACGCGGTGATGGTTGCCCGTGGTGACCTCGGCGTGGAAATCGGCGACGCCGAGCTGATCGCCATCCAGAAGAAGATCATCCAGCACGCCCGCCGCAACAACAAGGCAGTGATCGTGGCGACCCAGATGATGGAGTCGATGATCCAGAACCCGATGCCGACCCGCGCTGAGGTGTCCGACGTGGCCAACGCCGTGCTGGACAACACCGATGCGGTGATGCTGTCGGCCGAAAGCGCCGCCGGTTCCTACCCGATCGAAGCGGTCCAGGCCATGGCACGCATCTGCCTGGGTGCCGAAAAGCACCCGACCAGCCAGAAGTCCAGCCATCGCCTGCACACCACCTTCGAGCGCTGCGACGAAAGCATCGCCTTGGCGGCCATGTACACTGCCAACCACTTCCCGGGCGTAAAGGCGATCATCGCCCTGACCGAAAGCGGCTACACCCCGCTGATCATGTCGCGCCTGCGTTCGCATGTACCGATCTTCGCCCTGTCGCCGCGTCGCGCTACCCAGGCGCGCGCCTCGATGTTCCGTGGTGTGTACCCGATTGCCTTCGACCCGGCCGCGCTGCCGGCCGACAAGGTGAGCCAGGCAGCGGTCGACGAGCTGCTCAAACGTGGCCTGGTGGAGCAAGGTGACTGGGTGATCCTGACCAAGGGTGACAGCTACCACACCATCGGTGGCACCAACGGCATGAAGATCCTGCACGTCGGTGATCCGCTGGTCGGTTGATCCACTCTTTTCACAGCACAAGGCTCAAGAGCAGCCTTGTGCTGTGAAGAGGCCCCGACAGGAACAACAAAAAGCCCCGGTTCTCGCGAACCGGGGCTTTTTGATGGTGCAGGGGGTAAGGCTGGCTTACATCATGCCGCCCATGCCACCCATACCGCCCATATCAGGCATGCCAGCAGCTGGCTTGTCTTCCGGCAGGTCGGCAACCATGGCTTCGGTGGTGATCATCAGACCGCCGATCGAAGCAGCAGCTTGCAGCGCCGAGCGAGTAACCTTGGCTGGGTCCAGGATGCCCATCTCGATCATGTCGCCGTATTCACCGGTAGCAGCGTTGTAGCCGTAGTTGCCCGAACCTTGCTTGACCTTGTCAGCAACCACGCTTGGCTCATCACCGGCGTTGGCTGTGATCTGGCGCAGCGGGGATTCAACAGCGCGACGCAGCAGCGCGATACCGACGTTCTGGTCTTCGTTGTCGCCTTTCAGGTCGACGATGGCTGCCAGGGCGCGAACCAGGGCAACACCACCGCCAGGCACCACGCCTTCTTCAACGGCTGCACGGGTAGCGTGCAGGGCGTCTTCAACGCGGGCTTTCTTCTCTTTCATTTCAACTTCAGTGCCGGCACCCACCTTGATTACGGCAACACCGCCAGCCAGCTTGGCCAGACGCTCTTGCAGCTTCTCACGGTCGTAGTCCGAGGAAGTTTCTTCGATCTGGGCACGGATCTGCTTGACGCGTGCTTCGATCTCGGTGTCAGCACCAGCACCGTCGATGATGGTGGTGTTTTCCTTGGACAGGATGACGCGCTTGGCGTTACCCAGGTGCTCCAGGGTAGCGGTTTCCAGGGACAGGCCGATTTCTTCGGAGATGACCTGGCCGCCAGTCAGGACGGCGATGTCCTGCAGCATGGCCTTGCGGCGATCGCCGAAGCCCGGAGCCTTGACTGCAGCAACCTTGACGATGCCGCGCATGTTGTTGACTACCAGGGTAGCCAGCGCTTCACCTTCAACGTCCTCGGCAACGATCAGCAGTGGGCGGCCGGCCTTGGCAACGGCTTCCAGAACTGGCAGCAGCTCACGGATGTTGGAGATTTTCTTGTCGACCAGCAGCAGCAGCGGGCTTTCCAGCTCGGCAACCATGGTGTCCGGCTTGTTGACGAAGTACGGCGACAGGTAGCCACGGTCGAACTGCATGCCTTCTACGACGGACAGTTCGTTTTCCAGGCCCGAGCCTTCTTCAACGGTGATCACGCCTTCTTTACCGACTTTTTCCATGGCTTCGGCGATGATTTCACCGATGGAGTTGTCGGAGTTGGCAGAGATGGTACCAACCTGGGCGATGGCCTTGGAGTCGGCGCATGGCTTGGACAGGTTCTTCAGCTCGGCAACAACGGCAGCAGTGGCCTTGTCGATACCGCGCTTCAGGTCCATCGGGTTCATGCCGGCAGCGACGGCTTTCAGGCCTTCGTTGACGATGGCCTGAGCCAGAACGGTAGCGGTGGTGGTGCCGTCACCGGCAGCGTCGTTGGCCTTGGAAGCAACTTCCTTGACCAGCTGGGCGCCCATGTTTTCGAAAGCGTCTTTCAGCTCGATTTCTTTGGCGACGGAAACGCCGTCCTTGGTGATGGTCGGCGCGCCGAAGCTCTTGGCCAGTACCACGTTACGGCCTTTCGGGCCGAGGGTCGCTTTTACCGCGTCAGCCAGAACGTTGACACCAACCAGCATTTTCTTACGAGCGGAATCACCAAATTTTACGTCTTTAGCAGCCATGATCGTTTAATCCTTGAAAAACTTTGGAGTAACGGGAAGTCGGGGGGAAATCAGCCTTCGACAACGGCGAGGATTTCGTTCTCGGCCATGACCAGCAGGTCTTCGCCATCGACTTTCACGGTGTTGCTGCCCGAGTACGGGCCGAAAACCACTTTGTCACCCACTTTCACGGCCAGCGCGCGAACTTCGCCGTTGTCCAGAACGCGACCGGTGCCGACGGCTACAACTTCGCCGCGGTTTGGTTTTTCAGCGGCCGAACCCGGCAGGACGATACCGCCAGCGGTTTTCGATTCTTCTTCGCTGCGACGGATGACTACGCGGTCATGCAGAGGACGAAGTTTCATTGTCGATCTCTCCCAAATTGTGGTTTTCATCGGCCGGTTCGACACCGGCGGTTTTGATGCTGTCCGGCGTTGCCGGGGGTGGCCCGCTGTGAGCGAACCACCTGTGTAATGTCTGGTGTTGCCACCAGAAACCTTGCGGTGACCACATACATGAGGCCGCCATATTCAATTACAAGGCTCGATATGGAAAATTTTTCATCAGGCCGAAAAAAACCGGGGCCGCTTGCGCGGCCCCGGTCTTTTACTTGTCGCGGCGCTCGTACTCGCCTTCGATCACGTTCGGGCGGTGCCCGCCATCTCGCGGCTGCGCCTGGAAGGGGTCGTCCTGGAATGCACGCTTGCGCATCGCCTGGGCCTCGGCACGCTCGCGCATCTTGCGCGCCGCCAGGCGGCGGGTGAACGGCAGCAGGCACAGCACACCCAACACGTCGCTGATGAAGCCTGGCAGCAGCAACAGGCCACCACCCACGGCCAGCATCATGCCCTGGAACATGTCCTCGGCGGGCAATTCACCGCGCTGCAGGCTTTCACGGGCGCGCAATGCGGTAGCCAGGCCGGCTACCCGCATGACCAGCACACCCAAGGCGGAGCCAGCGATGATCAGCAGCAACGCCGGGAAGAAACCGATTGCCGCGCTGACCTTCACGAAGACGAACAGCTCCAGCACAGGAAAAATCAGAAACAGCAGTAGAAAAGCACGCATCAAGGGTTCCTCGACGGAAGATAACCTTCCAATAAGACCTCAGATGGATGCCTGCGCTCCGGATTTCAACCCTCGGTTTGCATCACAAGCGGCCATTTGTCAGCGCGAGCCAGCAAAACCAAGGCCTCGCGGACTTGTGTCGGCGTGTTGCAAGTTGTCGGGAAAGGCAACCAGTGCACTGCCTGGCCGATGCGCAGGTGCATGCCTTCGCTGTCTACCCCGACCATCTGCGCCGTTACATGCTGTGGCAACCCGGCCAGTTCGACGTAGTGGGCAATGGCATTGGCGTGATCGCTGTTCATGTGTTCGATCATGCTCCCCTCGGCCTTGCCGGCGAACGGGTTGGCCAAGGTCACATGGTCAAGCCAGTGGATCGCACCGAAGCCGCCGATGTAGCGGTGGCGCACCGGTTGCAGCACCCAGAAATCGAAGTCGTGGGCCTTGTGGTAGTTGGCCGCGTCCGGGAAATAGCGGTAATAGCGTTCGGCGGCGGCCTCGATGACGGCCTCGTCGACCAGCTTGTGCGCTTCGGCCATCACCGTCAGGCGCCCTACCGCCTGCACATCTTCAGCCTCGCGCTCACCCACCAGCAGCGAACACTTGGGGTCCTTCAGCAGGTTATGGGTGTGCTGGGCAATGCGGCTGATCAGGATCAGCGGGTTGCCCTGGGCGTCCAGGCAGTACGGCACGACCGAACCAAAGGGGTAGCCAGGCATCGACCTGGAATGGGTCGAAAGCACGCCTCGGTATTCCTTGAGCAGCAGTTCCCGGGCGGGGCGGATGGCGTTGGTACTCACTTGAGGGCGGCTCCTGGCGGACGGGTTGGGGACAAGATAAGCATTATCAGCTGCCTGTGCCAATGACCTGCATCCTGATGCCTTACCAGGTAACGCCAAAGCCCGCGGTATAGCGTGTCTTGTCCAGGTCACTTTCACGCGTGCCGGTGATGATATCCTTCTCTGCCTTGAGGTTGAGCGAGGCCCACTCGGTGACCTTGTAGCGCAGGCCAACCTCGGCATCCAGCGAGTAGTCGGCCACGCCACCCAGCGGCTTGGCGAACTCGCCGTTGGTGAACAGCTGCACGTTCTTGCCGATCAGGTAGCGGGTGTAATCCCACTTCACGGCCGCAGAATAGAAATTGTCCTTGCCGCCGTCCTGATACTCGAAGTCAGTACGGTTGATCAGTGAGCCCAGCGAGAACGCGCCCAGCTCATCGTCCCAGAACTGGTAACCCGGGCCGGTACCCACGGTGCGCTGGCGGGCCAGGTCTTCGATGTGATCGCGCTTGTATTCCGCACGCCCCTGCCAGAACCACTTCTCGGTCATGAAGCGGTCCAGAGCGTACTCGGCGCTCCAGTTGTCGGTGGTGGTAACGTCGTCCTTGGTCTCGCGGTTGTACTCACCCTCGGCGTTGTGCCGCCAGCGGCCATGGCGGGCAGTGGTCTTGAAGCCCACGTCATAATCGTCGGTGTCGTTCTCGGCGCGCTTGTAGTCCAGCGCCACGTCGACATTGCCTTTCCACACGAAATCCTCGACCAACGGCTTGGGCTTCATGATCTGCTCGATGCTGGCCAGCTCCACCGTCTTCGGTGAATCGCCATTGGCCAAGGTCACCTTGCCTGGCTCGGCGGCCTTGAGCGACTTGGCTTTCTCTCCGCTGTAGGCGTCCTGCTTGACCAGCATCTCCTGATCGCTTTCCAGCGTCTGGACCTGTTTCCAGTCCAGGGCGATGGACCCGCCATAAGGGGTTTCCAGCAGCAGCTTGCCGCCGTCGAAGACCTTGATCTTGCCACTCAGCCGGTCACCGTTCTTCATCCACACAGTGTCGGCGAACACCGGAGAGGCGCACAGGGAAACAGCAAGAAGGCACAACAAGGATCTAGAATTCATAAACAGGCTTTGTTTGCGGACTAAGGTTCGATTTGACGAAAAAGCCGGGCATTATCCAGATACCCACGACCAGAGCAAGGACAGACCGGGAGCATGCCGTTGAGTTCAACTCTCATTTGCCGGACCACCGGTCCGGTTTCATCTGCAGCCCAAGGCGGGCGAGATGTCTGATGGATATGAGCACGCCCTTGATTCGGCCGAGGGCCGACGAACGGCGCTGTATTCCGTACTTGGCCAAGTACCACCTGGCAAGGTGGTGAGCTATGGCCAACTGGCCGAGCTGGCTGGGCTTGGCCGTGCGGCGCGCTGGGTTGGGCGCACTCTGGGGCAGTTGCCTGCAGACACTCGCCTGCCTTGGCATCGGGTGCTCGGCGCGGGTGGCCGGCTGAGCCTGGCGCTGGGTACACCGTCAGGCGATGAGCAAAGGGCGCGATTACGCGGGGAAGGTGTGAATGTAAGCAACAATCGTGTGGATATGACGCGCCATGGCTGGCGCCCAATGGAGCACAGCGGTTAGAGTGCGCGCTTTGTTTTCGAAAACTTGAGGCAGATGTTGGCCCATGCCCCGTAAAACCTGGCGCGCTGCGCTTGCTGCCTATGCCAGCCCGTCAACCTTGGTACTTTTGCTACTCGGTTTCGCCGCCGGCCTGCCGTACATGCTGGTGTTCTCGACCCTGTCGGTATGGTTGCGCGAAGCCGGCGTTGCCCGTGAAACCATCGGTTACGCCAGCCTGATTGGCTTGGCCTACGCCTTCAAGTGGGTCTGGTCACCGCTGCTCGACCAATGGCGCCTGCCGTTGCTTGGCGGCCTCGGGCGCCGGCGCTCGTGGCTGCTGTTGTCGCAAGCGCTGGTGGTGATCGGGCTGGTCGGCATGAGCCTGTGCGACCCGCAACAACACCTCTCCTGGCTGATTGCCATGGCCGTACTGGTGGCCTTCGCCTCGGCTACCCAGGACATCGCTGTCGACGCCTACCGCCTGGAAATCGCTGATGACCAGCGCCAGGCCGCGCTCGCTGCCAGCTACATGGCCGGCTACCGGGTGGCTGCCTTGCTCGCCACGGCCGGTGCCCTGTTCTTCGCCGAGTGGTTCGGCTCTACCGGCTTCAGCTACCTGCACAAGGCGTGGGCCGGCACGTACGTGATGTTCGGGGTGATGATGCTGCCCGCCCTGTTCACCACCTTGGTCATGCGCGAACCGCCAGTGCCCATGCGCACCCAGCTGTCGGCAGCGCGCTACGGGCTGGTGCACCAGATGGCCTCGGTGTTCGTGCTGATCATCCTGCTGGTCTCGGTACCGGCCAGCTTCACCCAGATGTTCAACACCGGCTGGTCCAGCGTGATCTCCGGTGATGCCACGCCGCTCGACCTGCTGCTGGAAGACCGCGCCTTCCTGCGCCTGATCCTTTACGTGCTGTTGTCCTGGGCCTGCCTGTCGAGCCTCGGTCGTCGCGGCCTGGCCCCCGTGCTGACCCCGATCAACGACTTCATCACCCGCTACCGCTGGCAGGCTCTGCTGCTGCTAGGCCTGATCGCCACCTATCGCATGTCGGACACGGTGATGGGGGTGATGGCCAACGTGTTCTATATCGACATGGGCTTCACCAAGGACCAGATTGCCAGCGTCAGCAAGATCTTCGGTCTGATCATGACCCTGGTCGGCGCCGGAGTTGGGGGCCTGCTGATCGTACGTTTCGGTATCATGCCAATCCTGTTCATCGGCGGCGTAGCTTCTGCCGGCACCAACATCCTGTTCCTGATGCTGGCTGACATGGGTCCGAACCTGGAAATGCTGGTGGTGACCATCTCACTGGACAACTTCAGCTCCGGCATGGCTACCTCGGCCTTTGTGGCCTACCTGTCAAGCCTGACCAATCTGAAGTTCTCGGCGACCCAGTACGCACTACTCAGTTCGATCATGCTGCTGTTGCCGCGGCTGATCGGCGGGTATTCGGGCGTTATTGTGGAGAAGTTCGGCTACCACGACTTCTTCCTGATCACTGCTTTGCTGGGTGTGCCTACGCTGATCCTGATCGCCCTGCAGTGGCATCAGGAAGCCGGGCGGGGAACCCCGGTGGCGGAGGAACACTCCGCAGCTGAGCGGCCCTGAAGGTTTGTGTTGCCTGTGCAGGCCTCTTCGCGGGTGAACCCGCTCCTACACCGGGCCGCGTCGCCTTGTAGGAACGGGTTCACCCGCGAAGAGGCCGGGCCGCGTCGCCTTGTAAGAGCGGGTTTACCCGCGAAGAGGCCGGCACAGGCAATACCGATTATCGAGCTACAGCCCCTTCCCCAGGCCGCCCACCCACCACAAACCACAGCGGCCACAGCGCCAACGCCCCTGCTACGCCCGCCGCCAGGGCAAAATGCAGCAAGCTGGCACCAGCGCCAATCATCGCCAGCAGCGCCCCGCCGAGCCCAAGCAAGGCAATGGTGATCATCCCCAGCATGGCCGAAACCAGCCCCTTGCTCTGTTCACTGGAGAACAGCGTCATGCGGTACAGCACCGCATTGGCCACGCCTAACCCCAGCGCGTACAGCGACATGCCGGCCACCACACTGGTCACGCTGGGCCAGTACCAGGTCGCCAGCACCATCAGGCACAGGCCGGCCAGGTATGGCCAGAGCGCGCCACGCACCAAGGCTGGCAGCGGGTAGCGATCAGCAATACGGTTGATGATCAGGTTACCGAGGATCAGCCCGCCAAACACCGGCAACTGCCACAAGGCATACTCCAGGGTACTCAATCCCTCATCATGAATCAGCAGCACCGGCGACAGGCCGATCCAGCCAATCAGCGGTAAACCGACCAACCCAAGGGCGGCGCTCCCTGCAACGAAGCGGCGGTTGGCCAGCAACTGGCCATAGCCCGCCAACAGTGGCAGCAGGTGGATCGGCGTGAACGCCAGCCGCGAGCCGTCACGGCGTTCCACACCCAGGGTTTCCGGCATCAGGCGATACAACAGCAGCCAGGCCAGCACTGCGCCGATGGCGAACGCCACGAACAGCCAGCGCCAGTCCAGCCATTGCAGCAGCAAGGTGCCCACCAGCGGCCCGAGCAGCGGCGACAGCAAGGCGATGTTGGCCAGCAGGGCCATCATGCGTACGGCATCAGCCTCGCTGAAAGCCTCGTTCAGGGCCGGGTAGCTGACAGTGACCACAAAACCCAGGCCAATGCCCTGCAACAGGCGCAACAGGTTGAACAGGCCTATGTCCTGGACCCAGAAAGTCGCCAGGCACGCCAGGCCGAAGAACGCGCAGCCGACCAGCAGCAGCGGGCGCCGTCCATAGCGGTCGGCCAACGGGCCGATCAGCCATTGCAGTACCACGCCCCCCAGCAGGTAAAGGTTGAGGGCATGGGGAATGTACTCAGGGCTGGCGTCGAGGTCGCCGACCACAACCGGCATGGCCGGCATGACCGCGTCGCTGGCCAGGTAGGTCAGTAGCTCGAACAGGGCCAGCGTCAGGCCGAACAGCAAGGCGCGCAGAGGGGTGATATACAGCAGTGGTTTCATGATGGCGTATCGGGTGTGGCAGGCGGGGTCAGGCTATATGCCAGAAATGGTCGGAAATTGCTGTGAACAAGTGTAATCAGGGCAGGAAAAAA
>NZ_JBICJS010000075.1:0-6250 GCF_043103305.1 Pseudomonas sp. YQ_5
GGCACGAAGTGCAAGGTGGTCACCTGGTGGCGCTCGATGGTATCGATCAGGCGCTCCGGCTCGCGGTGCTCGCCCGGTGCCGCCAGGGCCAGCCGCGCACCGGTCATCAGCGGCCAGAAGAACTCCCACACCGACACGTCAAAACTGAACGGCGTCTTCTGCAACACCGTGTCGGCACTGCCCAACGCATACGCCTGCTGCATCCACGCCAGCCGGTTGTACAACGCCAGGTGGCGGTTGCCGGCGCCTTTCGGCCGCCCGGTCGAGCCGGAGGTGTAGATGACGTAGGCCAGGTTCTCCGGGTGCAGCCGGCACGCCGGCGCCTGCTGCGAATAACCGCCCAGCTCGCCGGGCTGGTCCAGCAGCAGCACCTGCCCGGCAAACGCCGGCAGCTGATCGCGCAAGTGCGCCTGGGTCAGCAGCAGTTCGATGCCGCTGTCTTCGAACATGTAGGCCAGCCGCTCGGCCGGGTAGTCCGGGTCCAGCGGTACATAGGCGGCGCCGGCCTTGAGGATCGCCAGCAGGCCAACGACCATTTCCAGCGAGCGCTCGGCGGCGATACCCACCAGGCTTTCCGGGCCGACACCCTGTTCGATCAGCTTGTGCGCCCACTGGCTGGACAGCTCACTCAATGCCCGGTAGCTCATGCGCTGGTCACCGAACAGCAGTGCCGTGGTGTCTGGTTGACGACGCGCCTGCGCCTCGAACAGCTGGTGCACGCGCCAGTCGCCGGGGTAGTCGGTGGCGGTGTCGTTAAGGTCGTGCAGTACCGCTTGCGCCTGCTGCGGGCTCAGCATCGGCAAATCGCCCACCGGCTGTTGCGGCTGGGCTACCACACTGTGCAGCAGATGCTGCCAATGTTGCCCCATGCGCTCGACACTTGGTGCGTCGAACAGGTCGGTGGCGTAGGTCAGCGATGCCCACAGGCCATCCGCGGTCTCGACCGTGTCCAGGGTCAGGTCGAACTGGGCGTTCACTTCTTCCCACGCCAGCACTTCCACGCTCAAGCCTGGCAGCTGTGTGGCCCCTGGCAGCCGGCGCTCGGCGCTGCGGTGGTTGAACATGACCTGGAACAACGGGCTGCGGTTCAGGCTCCGTTCGACCTGCAGTGCATCCACCAACTGCTCGAAGGGCAAGTCCTGGTGCGCCTGGGCCTCCAGCGCAGTGGCCTTGACCTGCTGCAACAGGCGGGCGAACGGTTGGTGCGTATCAATGTCGGCCTTGTGCACCTGGGTATTGACGAAGAAGCCGATCAGGCCTTCGGTTTCCTTGCGCGTGCGGTTGGCGACCGGCACGCCGACGCGGATGTCCGACTGCCCGCTATAGCGGTGCAACAGGCACTGGAAGGTCGCCAGCAACAGCATGAACAGGGTCACCCCTTCGCGCCGCGCCAGTTGCCGCAGGCCATCGGCCAGTGCCGGGCTCAGTGGCAGGTCGATGCGGGCGCCACGGTAGCTGCTGTGCAACGGCCGCGGGCGGTCGCTGGGCAACGCCAGCACAGGCTGTTCACCGCCCAGCTGGGCAGTCCAGTAGGCCAGCTGGCGCTGCCGTTCGCCGCCATCCATCCATTGGCGCTGCCAGACGGCATAGTCGGCGTACTGGATCGGCAACGCCGGCAGGCTGGCAGGCTGGCCGCTGCTGTACGCGCGATACAGGTGCACCAGTTCCTGCACCATCAACGCCAGCGACCAGCCATCCGAGACAATGTGGTGCTGGGTAATCAGCAACACATGATCGTCCGGCCCCAGGCACAGCAGGCTGGCTCTCAGCAGCGGGCCCTGGGCCAGGTCGAACGGCTGGCGGATTTCTTCGGTGATACAGGTGCGCAGCCGTGCCGCCCGGTCCTCGCCGGGCGCAAGGGCCAGGGTGTGCCTGGCAATGCTCACCGGCGCGGGGGCATGGATCACTGGGGTGGTGCGCTCACCGTCAGTGGCGAAGGTGGTGCGCAGCGACTCGTGGCGCGCCACCAGCGCATCGAAGCTTTGCTGCAGGGCAGCCAGGTCCAGTGCGCCGCGCAGGTTCAGCGCACTGGGCAGGTGATAGGCGGCGCTGTCTGGCTCAAGGTGCCAAAGAAACAGCTGCCGTTCCTGGGCGAAGGACAGCGAAAGCGGCTCGGTCGGATCGCGTCGAAAAACAGGTGCCACGCTGTACAGATCGACACCTTGCTGCTTGAGCAGCACTGCCAGCGCCTTGCGTTGCTTTGCCGACAGTGTTGCTACCGATTCGATTAACTTTTGCACGCCCTTCCCCTGTCAAGAGATCAGATTTTCCAGATCTTCGGCTGATAGACGTTTGAGGGCCTCCAAGGATTTAGCCAAGGCATCGTTGACCGCCTGGGTGTGCGGCGGGGCGACTGCGATCTCGGCGCAGTAGGCTTGCAGGTCGTGGGTGGTGAACAGCGCCTTGACCGCGGTTTCCAGCTTCAACTGCTCACGCAGGCGCACGGTGACCTGGGTGGCCAGCAGCGAATGCCCGCCGAGGTCGAAGAAGTTGTCGGCAAGGCCGACCTGATCGACGTGCAGCACCTCCTGCCAGATCTGCGCCACTTGCTGCTGCAGCTCGCTCTGCGGTGCCAGGTAGGCCACCCGGGCGACACTCAGGTCGGGGGCAGGCAGCCGGTTGCGGTCAAGCTTGCCATTGGGGGTATGGGGAAAGGTTGCGACGAACGTCGTCCAGGTCGGCACCATGTACTCCGGCAACGCGCTGCGCAGTTGCCGCTTCAGCGCCTCGCCCAGTGCCTCGCGCGCCTGCGCATCGTCGACCACGGCCACGTCCTGCGGCACCAGGTAAGCCACCAGCTGCTGGCCCCCAGGCCCCGGCCGGGCGACCACCGCCGCTTCGCGAATGGCGGGATGACGCGCCAGTTGTGCCTCGATTTCACCGAGTTCAATACGATAGCCACGAATCTTCACCTGCTGGTCGATTCGCCCGAGGTACTCCACCACACCATCGGCCCGATAGCGTGCCAGGTCGCCGGTACGGTACAGCCGCTCACCGTTCTCGGCGAACGGGTCGGGGACGAAACGCTCGGCGGTCAGCCCAGGCCGCTGGTAATACCCGCGCGCCAGCCCCGCCCCGCCAATCAGCAGCTCGCCGGCAACGCCAACGGGTACCGGCGCCAGGTCCTCACCCAGCAGGTAGAGCCGGGTATTGTCCAACGGCCTGCCGAGCAACGCCTGCGGCCTGGCGGGCTGCAAGCGATGCAGCGCTGACCAGATGGTGGTTTCGGTCGGCCCGTACAGGTTCCACAACGGCCCGCCCAGGGCCAGCAGCCGCTGCGCCAGGTCATCGCTCAGCGCTTCACCGCCACATAACTTCGTGCAGCCCGCCAGCACCTCACCGCGGCCGCTGTCTAGCAGCATGCGCCAGGTCGAAGGGGTGGCCTGCAACACGGTCACCGCCTGCCGCGCGACCAGCTCCAGTACCCGCTGCGGGTCCTGTGCGGTATCCGGACCGGCCAGGACCACGCAGGCACCCTGCACCAGCGGCAGGTACACCTCCAGCCCGAAGATATCGAACGAGAACGTGGTCAACGACAACAGGCGATCGCCGGTAGCCAGCCCCGGCGCCTTAGCCATGCTGGCGATGAAGTTGACCAGGGCGCCGTGGGGCACCATCACCCCTTTTGGCCTGCCGGTGGAGCCCGAGGTGTAGATCATGTAGGCAAGGTGCTCGGCCGACAGTTGCGGCTGCGGGTTGTGCACACCGTAGGCTGCCGCGTTGCAGCCACTGCCCAGCGGGTGCTCGGGCGCCAGCAACAGGCACTGAACCGTGACCGGTATCGGCAGGCGTGCCTGTAGCGAAGGTTGGGTCAGCAGCAGCCTGATGCCGCTGTCCTCCATCATGTAGGCCAGCCGCTCGTCCGGGTAATGGGGGTCCAGCGGTACATAGGCCCCCCCGGCCTTGAGCACGGCCAGCAACGCGACGATCATCTGTGGCGAGCGTTCGAGGGCCACCCCGACTTTGACGTCCGGCCCTACGCCGCCTTCGATCAGGCGCCAGGCCAGGCGGTTGGCGTGTTCGTTGAGCTGCTGGTAGCTCAGTGTCTGGTCTTCGAACTGCACCGCCGGTGCATGCGGCGTGGCATCGGCACGCTGCTCGATCAAGTGCTGAATGCAGGCGTCGGCAACCAGCACCGCCGTGTCATTCCAGGCTTGCCCGATCACGTCCAGCTCGCTGTCGCTGAGCAATGGCAACGCGGCGATTCGCTGGCCCGCGTCGGCCACGATGCCGTCCAGCAATTGCACCCAGTGCCCGGCCATGCGCGCCACGGTCGTGGCATCGAACAGATCGGTGGCGTAGTTCAAAGAAGCGCCGATCTGCCCTGGCGCTTCGAAGGTTTCCAGGGTGAGGTCAAACGGCGCGGTGCGCGTTTCACCAGGCAAAGCCTCGATACGCAGCGCTGTGTCGCTGGCGGCCTGCTGGCCATTGCCCTGGCGCTGGTGGTTGAACATGACCTGGAACAACGGGCTGTGGCTCAGGCTGCGCCCCGGCTGCAAGGCTTCGACCAGTTGTTCGAACGGCAGCTCTTGATGGGCCTGGGCGTCGCTGGCGGCCTGGCGGGCTTGCTGCAACAGCGCGCGGAAGGTCTGCTGCGGCTCGATTTGCGCGCGCAGCACCTGGGTGTTGACGAAAAACCCGATCAACCCTTCGGTTTCTACCCGGTTGCGGTTAGCGATGGGCACACCCACGCGAATGTCCTGCTGCCCGCTGTAGCGCTGCAGCAAGGCCTGGAACGCGGCCAGCAACAGCACGAACAAGGTCACCCCTTCGTGGCGGGCCAGGTCTTGCAGGCGTTGGCACAGTTCGGCCGGCAAGCTGAAGTCGTGTCGTGCGCCGCGGTAGCTCATCAGCCCCGGGCGGGGCCGATCGGTCGGCAGTTCCAGCACCGGCTGCTGGCCACCCAGTTGCGCTTGCCAATAGGCCAGCTGCCGCTCGCGTTCACCGGCCTCCATCCAGCGCCGTTGCCAGATGGCATAGTCGGCGTACTGGATGGGCAGCGGCCGAACAGCCACGGCATGCCCTCGGCAACAGGCGCTGTAACCCTGCAGCAGTTCGTCGACCATGACCTTCAGCGACCAGCCGTCAGCGGCGATGTGGTGCACCACCAGGCTGAGCACATGGTCCTCGGCCGCCAGGCGCAGCAACGCCACGCGCAACACGGGGCCGTGTTGCAGGTCGAACGGCTGCTCACGGTGGGCTTCGACGAAGGCCTGAATCTGCGCCTGCTCATCGCCCACGCCGCGCTCACGGCATTCGATCGCTACCGTCAGCTGTGGGGCGATTTGCTGGCGCGGGCCACCGTCGCGGCTGTCATGGGTGAACGTGGTGCGCAAGCTCTCGTGCCGCGCCAGCAGCGTATCGAAACTGCCTTGCAAGGCCTGCAGGTTCAGCGGGCCATGCAGGCGCAGGCTGACCCCGATGTTGTAGGCAGTGCCCTGGGGCTCCATCTGCCACAGGAACCATTGGCGCTCCTGGGCAAACGACAACGGCACCACGGTGGTGTCGTCGCGCACCAGCGGAATGGGCAGGTTGGCCGGGGACACGCCTTCTTCAAGCATTTTCTGCAGGTATTGGCGACGCTTTTCCAGCGGCAGATTGATGAAGCGCTGGGCAATTTTCGTGGCGACTGCGGTGTCCATCACACCTCCTCCATTTCGTCCAGCAGAGCCGACAGCTTGCTGAGTGTTTGTGTGTCCGCCGGCGCAGATGCCTGGGCCAGCTGTTCGGCGAAGCTCGCCAGGGTCGGGTGCTGGAAAATCAGTTGCGGGGTCAGGCTCAGGCCGAGTTCCAGTTGCACCCGCGAAACCACGCTGACGGCCAGCAGCGAGTGGCCGCCCAGTTCGAAGAAGTGGTCGTCCAGGCCCACTTGCTCAAGCTTGAGCACGTCCTGCCAGATGGCTGCCAGCTGCTGTTCAAGCTCGCTACGCGGGGCGCGATAACCTTGCTGCAACAGGCTGGCATCGGCCTTGGGCAGGGCCTTGCGGTCGAGCTTGCCGTTGGCTGTCAGCGGCCACCGGTCGAGCAGCAACAGGTGCGCCGGGACCATGTAGTCCGGCAGCGCTTCCTTCAGCTGTTCGCGCAACTGCGCGCGCAGCCCGGCGTGCTGCTCCAGCGCTACCTCGGCAGCGGGTATCAGGTAGGCCACCAGCTGCTGGCCGGTCGCGCCTTCCTGGGCCAGCACCAGGGCCTCGCGCACCTGCGGCTGGGCCTGCAGACGGGCTTCGATCTCGCCCAGCTCGATGCGGAA
>NZ_JBICJS010000076.1:0-4058 GCF_043103305.1 Pseudomonas sp. YQ_5
GGCACGAAGTGCAAGGTGGTCACCTGGTGGCGCTCGATGGTGTCGATCAGGCGCTCCGGCTCGCGGTGCTCGCCCGGTGCCGCCAGGGCCAGCCGCGCACCGGTCATCAGAGGCCAGAAGAACTCCCACACCGACACGTCAAAACTGAACGGCGTCTTCTGCAACACCGTGTCGGCACTGCCCAACGCATACGCCTGCTGCATCCACGCCAGCCGGTTGTACAACGCCAGGTGGCGGTTGCCGGCGCCTTTCGGCCGCCCGGTCGAGCCGGAGGTGTAGATGACGTAGGCCAGGTTCTCCGGGTGCAGCCGGCACGCCGGCACCTGCCGCGCGTAACCGCCCAGCTCGCCGGGCTGGTCCAGCAGCAGCACCTGCCCGGCAAACGCCGGCAGCTGCTCGCGCAGGTGTGCCTGGGTCAGCAGCAGCTCGATGCCGCTGTCTTCGAACATGTAGGCCAGCCGCTCGGCCGGGTAGTCCGGGTCCAGCGGTACATAGGCGGCGCCGGCTTTAAGGATCGCCAGCAGGCCAACGACCATTTCCAGCGAGCGCTCGGCGGCGATACCCACCAGGCTTTCCGGGCCGACACCCTGTTCGATCAGCTTGTGCGCCCACTGGCTGGACAGCTCGCTCAACGCCCGGTAGCTCATGCGCTGGTCGCCGAACAGCAGTGCCGTGGCATCCGGCTGGCGACGCGCCTGCGCCTCGAACAGCTGGTGCACGCGCCAGTCGCCGGGGTAGTCGGTGGCGGTGTCGTTAAGGTCATGCAGCACCGCTTGCGCCTGCTGCGGGTTCAGCATCGGCAACTCGCCCAACGCCGTTTCGGCGCTGCTCTCAAGCATCTGCTGCAACACCTGCAACAGGTGCTCGCCAAGTTGCCCGGCCAGCCGGGCACTGAACCGTGCCCGATCGACTTTCAACTGCAGCGACAGGTGCGTACCCAGGTTAACCACCAGCGTCAGCGGGTAGTTGGTCTGTTCGTGGTTCGCCACCTCACCAAACACCAGGCTGCTGGTGGTATCGGCCTGCAGCGCTTCGGACACCGGGTAGTTCTCGAACACCAGGATGCTGTCGAACAGCACTTCGCCGCCCTGCCCGGCCCAGCGCTGGATATCGAACAATGGCGTGTGATCGTACTCACGCAGGGCGATGTTCAGTGCCTGCACGGTATCCAGCCAGTCACCCAGCGCTTGCTCCGGGCGTGGGCTGGCAATGACCGGCAAGGTATTGATGAACAGGCCGATCTGCTGCTCGATGCCCTTGAGTTCGGCCGGCCGCCCAGCCGTGGTCGCGCCAAAGGCGACGCAGGCCTGGCCGGTATAGCGCTGTAGCACCAGCAGCCAGGCCGCTTGCACCACGGTATTGAGGGTGACCTTGCGCTCACGGGCAAAGGCGTCCAGGCGGGCGGTCTGCCGGGTATCCAGTTGCTGTGCCCGCTCGACCTGCCCCTGCCCTTCACTACCGGCTGCCCAGTCCGTGGCCCTGGCCAGCAAAGTGGGTGCATCCAGGTCTTGCAACTGGCGGGTCCAGAACGCCTGCCGGGCTGCGCCATCCTGGCGCTGCAGCCAGGCAATGTAGTCACGGAAGCGCCCCGGCCCTTGCTCCGGCACGCTGCCGTGGTAGCGCTGCAGCACCTCGCCCAGCAGCCGGGTATTGCTCCAGCCATCCATCAGGATGTGGTGGCTGGTGTAGATCAGGTGATAACGCTGCGCGTCGAGGCGAATCAGGGTCAGGCGCAACAGCGGCGGCCGGACCAGGTCGAAGCCGGCCGCGCGGTCTGCAGCAGCGAACGCCTCCAGCGCATCGGCAAGGTCGTCACGGCCACGCCAGTCATGCACCGCGAACGGCAATTGCGCCTCGCGCTGAATGATCTGCAACGGGCTGGCCAGCTCACCCCAGATGAAGCTGCCACGCAGCAGGTCATGGCAGTCGACTGCCGCTTGCCACGCAGCACGGAAGCGCTCGGGATCCACGCCA
Source organism: Pseudomonas sp. YQ_5 (assembly GCF_043103305.1). Classification (NCBI taxonomy): domain Bacteria; kingdom Pseudomonadati; phylum Pseudomonadota; class Gammaproteobacteria; order Pseudomonadales; family Pseudomonadaceae; genus Pseudomonas; species Pseudomonas sp. YQ_5. The sequence continues at coordinate 1,975 of NZ_JBICJS010000076.1, forward strand.
GTCACATCAACCCGCAGCTGGTTGATGTAATCCCCGCCCTGCTGCAGCAGCGTATGGAACATCATGCCCTGCTGCATGGGCGAAAGCGGGAAGATGTCCTCGATCATCGCTGGCGGCAGCGCCAGGCTGTCGAGCTGGGCCTGGGTCAGACCAGCCAACGGAAAGTCCGAAGGGGTCATACCGGCGTGTTCGCGCTGGCAGCAGTGTTCGACCAGGGCGCGCAGCTCGTGGCTGTATTCATCGGCCAGGCGCTGCACGGTGGCGACTTCGAACATGTCGCTGCTGAAGGTCCAGCCCAGGCTCAGCTCACCGGCATAGACCTGGCCATTGAGCGTCAGCCAGTTACCCAATGGCGCGTCCAGGCTCTGCTCATCGCCTTTGGGGTCTGCGCAGGGTACCAGCAGCGCCTGCTCATCGGTTGCCAGGTGGCCATCCAGCTGGCCCAGATAGTTGAAGGTGATGCGCGGCACCGGCAAGGCACACAGGCACTCACGGCTGGCAGCGTCCGCCAGGTAGCGCAGCACACCATAGCCAATGCCCTTTTCGGGCACGGCGCGCAGTTGTTCCTTGACCTGCTTGATCGACCCATCCAGCGTTGCCGCCGGGCTCAGCCGCAGCGGGAACAGGCTGGTGAACCAGCCGACCGTGCGGCCCAGGTCGAGGTTGTCGAACAGCGCTTCGCGCCCGTGCCCTTCCAGTTCGATCAGCGTCGAGGGTTCGCCGCTCCAGCGGCAGATTACCCGCGCAAGCGCAGTCAGCAGCAGGTCGTTGACCTGGGTGCGGTAAGCGGCCGGTGCCTGCTGCAACAGCTGTCGGGTCAGGGCCCCGTCCAGGTGGCTGTAGACCGTGCGGGCGTACCGGTTACTCAGGGCACCAGCGCTGTTGTCCTGCGGCAGGCTGCCGCTGGCATGGCGCAACTGCGCCTGCCAATAGCCCAGTTCGGCCTGCAACGTGTCGCTGGCGGCGTAGGCCTGCAACTGTTCGGCCCAGGCCCTGAAGGCACTGGTCTTGGCGGGCAACTGTGGCGCCTGCCCGGCCGCACATTGTTGGTAGGCCCGGTGCAAGTCCTCCAGCAGAATACGCCAGGACACCCCATCGACGACCAGATGGTGGATCGCCAGCAACAGGCGCTGACTGCCGTCCGCCAAGGTTGCCAGCACCGCGCGCAGCATCGGCCCATCAGCCAGGTTGAGGCTGCGCTGGGCCTCGGTACCCAATGCCTTTAGCTCACCGGCATCGGCCAGTGTCGCGCACCATAGCAAAGGTGGCTGTACCGGCCCGGCAGGCCGGTAGCTGGCCTGCCATTGCCCATCAACCTCGACAAAGCTCAGGCGCAGGCTGTCGTGGTGCGTGACCAGGGCCTGCAGCGCCTGCTCCAGCGCCTGTGCTTCAAGCGCCTGCAACGGGCGGAACAGCACCGACTGGTTCCACTGCTGGCGTTCGGCAATGGCTGTGTCGAAGAAGGCATGCTGCACCGCCAGCAGCGGTGTGGGCCCGTGCAAGGGGCGCTGGTCGGCCTGTACCGTACACCCCACCTCGGCGACTGCGGCCAGGTCTTGTACCGTCTGGTGCTGGAACAGGTCCTTGGTGGTGAAGCGGATGCCCGCCTGGCGGGCGCGGCTGACCACCTGGATCGAAACGATCGAGTCGCCACCGAGGGTGAAGAAGTTGTCGCTGCGGCCAACCCGCTCCAGCTTCAGCAGGTCCTGCCAGATCGCCGCGATCTGCTGTTCCAGCGGGCCTTGCGGTGCACTGTATGCCTGCTGCAGGGCGCTGTTGTCAGGCTTGGGCAAAGCCTTGCGGTCGAGCTTGCCGTTGGCGGTCACCGGCCAGGCCTTCACCTGCAGGATGTGCGTCGGCACCATGTAGTCCGGCAGGCTGCCCTTGAGCTGCTCGCGAAGGCTGTCGCGCAGTGCGGCGGCGTCCACCGCCATGCCCTGCTCCTCGGCCAGCACGTAGGCCACCAGCTGCTGGCCATGCCCGCTGTCCTGGGCCAGCACCACCGCCTCGCGCACCTGCGGGTGCTCCAGCACCCGCGCCTCGATTTCACCCAGTTCGATACGCAGCCCGCGCACCTTCACCTG
>NZ_JBICJS010000007.1:0-357 GCF_043103305.1 Pseudomonas sp. YQ_5
AAGGAGGCGGCGATCAGGCTGGCTAATCGAAATCTGCGGATTATCTGGGCCCTGTTACAGAGCGATCAGGTTTACCAACGCAAACCGAACGAAAAACCGGAGGCGGCTATGAGCCTCTGACCAACCGGGTAATGCCACCGGGGCGCTAGGCGCTCCAACCCCTGCTAGTGAACATTGACCCTAGGTAAGACCGTCGCAGACCGATGCCTCCGCTCCTACAGGCCTGATAGTGGCCTCAATGTAAACGGCACACTGCGAGCTCACCACGATGTTGGCCAGAAGCAAAAAGCTTCCTCGAATAGGCCTGATACATAGATGCAACCGGGTTCCTATGTTCAAAAAGCAGCTAGACAGTGT
>NZ_JBICJS010000077.1:0-15965 GCF_043103305.1 Pseudomonas sp. YQ_5
GGCATCGGACCATCGGCGGCCGAGCAAACCAGGATCGCGCCGTCCATCTGGGCAGCACCGGTGATCATGTTCTTCACGTAGTCAGCGTGACCTGGGCAGTCAACGTGAGCGTAGTGACGAATGGTCGAGTTGTACTCAACGTGAGCGGTGTTGATGGTGATACCGCGCGCTTTTTCTTCCGGAGCCGAGTCGATCTTGTCGAACTCAACGACTGCCGAACCGAAAACTTCGGAGCAAACGCGAGTCAGAGCTGCGGTCAGAGTGGTCTTACCGTGGTCAACGTGGCCGATGGTGCCGACGTTAACGTGGGGAAGGGAACGATCAAATTTTTCTTTAGCCACGACAGTGAACCTCTTGCCTAAAGGGGATTAGCCTTGTTTTTTAACGAGTGCTTCGACGATGTTCGACGGAGCTTCGGCGTATTTGGAGAATTCCATGGAGTAGCTTGCGCGACCCTGAGACATGGAACGAACGTCGGTTGCGTAACCGAACATCTCTCCGAGCGGTACTTCAGCACGGACGACACGGCCAGAGACCGACTCATCCATACCCTGGACCAGACCACGACGACGGTTCAGGTCACCCATCACGTCACCCAGGTAGTCTTCCGGGGTTACAACTTCGACCTTCATGATCGGCTCGAGAACCACGCCACCGCCCTTCTGGGCCAGTTGCTTGGTCGCCATCGAAGCGGCGATCTTGAACGCCATTTCGTTGGAGTCGACGTCGTGGTACGAACCGTCGAATACCGCGGCCTTCAGGCCGATCAGAGGATAACCGGCAACAACGCCGTTTTTCATCTGCTCTTCGATACCCTTCTGGATCGCAGGGATGTATTCCTTAGGAATCACACCACCAACGACTTCGTTGGAGAACACCAGACCTTCGGTGATGTTGCCCTTGTCGTCCACGTCTGGCTCGGAGAAACGAACCCAGCAGTGACCGAACTGACCACGACCACCCGACTGACGAACGAACTTGCCTTCGATCTCGACGTTGGATTTGGTGATCTTCTCGCGGTACGAAACCTGCGGCTTGCCGATGTTGGCTTCGACGTTGAACTCGCGCTTCATGCGGTCAACGAGGATGTCCAGGTGCAGCTCACCCATACCGGAGATGATGGTCTGACCGGTTTCTTCATCAGTCTTGACGCGGAACGACGGGTCTTCCTGAGCCAGCTTGCCCAGTGCGATGCCCATCTTCTCCTGGTCGGCCTTGGTTTTCGGCTCGACGGACAGGGAGATTACAGGCTCCGGGAAGTCCATACGCTCAAGGATGATTGGCTTGTCGGCGTTGCACAGGGTTTCACCCGTAGTCACGTCCTTCATGCCGATCAGGGCCGCGATGTCACCAGCGCGTACTTCCTTGATCTCTTCACGCTGGTTGGCGTGCATTTGCACCATACGACCAACGCGCTCTTTCTTGCCCTTGACCGAGTTGATCACGGAGTCGCCGGAGCTCAGAACGCCCGAGTAGACGCGAACGAAGGTCAGAGTACCTACGAACGGGTCGGTCGCGATCTTGAACGCCAGTGCCGAGAACGGCTCGTCATCATCAGCATGACGCTCGTCCTTGCGAACGGCCGGGTCGTCTTTTGCCAGATCCTTGTCGTCCGGGTTGATACCCTGGATAGCAGGAATCTCGGTCGGAGCAGGCAGGAAGTCGATGACGGCATCCAGAACCAGGGGAACACCCTTGTTCTTGAACGACGAACCGCAGACAGCCGGAACGATCTCGCTGGCCAGGGTGCGCGCACGCAGGCCTGCCTTGATCTCTTCGACGGACAGCTCACCTTCTTCAAGGTACTTGTTCATCAGCTCTTCGTTGGCTTCGGCGGCGGCTTCAACCATGTTGTTGCGCCATTCGTTAGCCAGCTCGACCATATCCGCAGGAATTTCTTCCTCACGGTAGGTAGTGCCCTTGTCGTCTTCGTTCCAGTAGATAGCCTTCATCTTGATCAGGTCAACCTGACCCTGGAAGTTATCTTCCGAACCGATGGCCAGCTGAACAGGAACTGGGGTGTGACCCAGACGGTTCTTGATCTGACCTACGACGCGCAGGAAGTTAGCACCAGCACGGTCCATCTTGTTCACGTAAACAACACGTGGAACGCCGTACTTGTTGGCCTGACGCCATACGGTTTCGGACTGCGGCTCAACGCCGGAGGTGCCGCAGAACACAACGACCGCGCCGTCGAGTACACGCAGCGAACGCTCTACTTCAATGGTGAAGTCAACGTGGCCAGGGGTATCGATAACGTTTACGCGGTAGTTGTCATACTGACCACGGGAACCTTTCCAGAAGGTGGTAACGGCAGCGGAGGTAATGGTGATACCCCGCTCCTGCTCCTGCACCATCCAGTCGGTGGTCGCGGCGCCGTCATGCACCTCGCCCATTTTGTGGCTCAGACCTGTGTAGAACAGGATCCGCTCGGTAGTGGTGGTCTTGCCCGCGTCAACGTGGGCACAGATACCAATGTTACGGTAGCGGTTAATTGCTGTAGTACGAGCCATAAAGCCCTCGCAAAAAGATTGATGCTTGAATTAGAAGCGGTAGTGCGAGAACGCTTTGTTGGCTTCAGCCATACGGTGAACGTCTTCACGCTTCTTGACTGCAGCACCCTTGCCTTCGGCAGCATCCAGCAGTTCGCCGGCCAGACGCAGAGCCATCGACTTCTCGCCGCGCTTGCGGGCGTAGTCTACGAGCCAGCGCATTGCCAGAGCGTTACGACGGGATGGACGAACTTCAACCGGGACCTGGTAAGTGGCACCGCCGACACGACGGGACTTTACTTCGACCAGCGGAGCGATGGCGTCGAGAGCTTTCTCGAAGATTTCCAGGGGGTCGCTGTTCTTGCGTGCTTTGACGGTATCCAGAGCACCGTAAACGATGCGCTCGGCTACGGCCTTCTTGCCGCTTTCCATCACGTGGTTCATGAACTTGGCGAGAATCTGGGATCCGTACTTCGGATCGTCAAGGATCTCACGTTTTGCTGCTACACGACGTCTTGGCATGATAAGCCCTCAAACGGTCTTCAGGTTAGCCCGGGACCAGGTCATTCGACCCACGCCCGACCTTACTCTTATCGACTCAAAAAAATGGATGCCTGCAAACGACCGATTACTTCGGACGCTTGGTACCGTACTTCGAACGACCCTGGTTACGGCCTTTGACGCCCGAAGTATCCAGAGAGCCGCGAACGGTGTGGTAACGAACACCTGGCAAGTCTTTTACACGGCCGCCACGAATCAGGACGACGCTGTGCTCTTGCAGGTTGTGGCCTTCACCACCGATGTACGAGGAAACCTCGAAACCGTTGGTCAGACGCACACGGCATACTTTACGCAGTGCCGAGTTAGGTTTTTTCGGCGTGGTGGTGTACACACGGGTGCACACGCCACGACGCTGCGGGCAGTTCTGCAGCGCAGGAACGTCGGACTTCTCGACCGAACGCTTACGCGGCTGACGTACCAGCTGGTTGATAGTTGCCATCTACTAGCTCCACTGATTGTCTTGCGACTCTATTGTCTTGCAAGAAAGCCAAAAATTGGCGAGACGGAGCCTCACCAAATTTAAGGGTACAAAAGTCTAAAGAGGATCTTGCACCCAGTCAAGACGAGGCCCCGGCCCTCCCCGCCCGATCATCGGCAACATTTCATGTCACCGATGCTCGCCCGAGGCTTGCCGGGGCCTTGCCCTGTACTTAGTTACCGCTGGAATTCAGCGCTTCGGTCAGTGCAGCTTCCACTTCACTGGCGCTTACACGCAGCGGTTTGTCGGCATCACGGCGACGCTTACGCTCGCTGTGGTAGGCCAGACCAGTACCGGCCGGGATCAGACGACCCACGACCACGTTCTCTTTCAGGCCGCGCAGGTAGTCACGCTTGCCGGTTACAGCCGCTTCGGTCAGTACGCGGGTGGTTTCCTGGAAGGAAGCCGCGGAGATGAACGACTCGGTGGACAGCGAGGCCTTGGTGATACCCAGCAGCACTCGGGTGAACTTGGAGATGAACTTGTCCTCGCTAGCGAGACGCTCGTTCTCTACCAGCACCTGAGTCAGTTCCATCTGGTCGCCCTTGATGAAGCTGGAATCGCCCGACTCGGAGATCTCGACCTTGCGCAGCATCTGACGCAGGATGGTCTCGATGTGCTTGTCGTTGATCTTCACGCCTTGCAGACGGTAAACGTCCTGGATCTCGTTGACGATGTACTTCGCCAGCGCACTCACACCCAGCAGACGCAGGATGTCATGCGGATCGCTCGGGCCGTCGGAGATAACTTCGCCGCGGTTTACCTGTTCACCTTCAAAGACGTTCAGGTGGCGCCACTTTGGAATCAGCTCTTCGTACGGATCGCTACCGTCGGTCGGAGTGATCACCAGGCGACGCTTGCCCTTGGTTTCTTTACCGAATGCGATGGTGCCGCTGACTTCAGCCAGAATCGAGGCTTCTTTCGGACGACGCGCTTCGAACAGGTCGGCAACGCGCGGCAGACCACCGGTGATGTCACGGGTCTTCGACGTCTCTTGCGGGATACGCGCGATAACGTCACCAACACCGATCTGCGCACCGTCAGCCACACCGACAAGGGCGTTGGCCGGCAGGAAGTACTGGGCAGGTACGTCTGTACCTGGCAGGTACAGGTCCTTGCCAGCGGCATCGACCATCTTGATTGCCGGACGGATTTCCTTGCCTGCGGCAGGGCGATCCTTGACGTCCAGCACTTCAATGTTGGTCAAGCCGGTCAGTTCGTCGGTCTGACGCTTGATGGTGATGTTTTCTTCCATGCCCACGAAGGTCACGGTACCTTTCAGCTCGGTAACGATCGGGTGGGTGTGCGGGTCCCACTTGGCGACGATCGCGCCAGCTTCGACCTTTTCACCTTCCTTGACTGAAATCACCGCACCGTAAGGCAGCTTGTAGCGCTCACGCTCACGACCGAACTCGTCGGCAATCGCCAACTCACCGGAACGCGATACGGCAACCAGGTTACCGTCGGCACGCTCAACCTGCTTCAGGTTGTGCAGACGCACCATACCGCCATTCTTCACCTGGACGCTGTCGGCAGCCGAGGTACGGCTTGCAGCACCACCGATGTGGAACGTACGCATGGTCAGCTGGGTACCTGGCTCACCGATCGACTGTGCAGCGATAACGCCGACAGCTTCACCGATGTTCACCTGGTGACCGCGAGCCAGGTCACGACCGTAGCACTTGGCGCAGATGCCGTAGCGGGTTTCGCAGTTGATCGGCGAACGTACGATCACTTCGTCGATGCTGTTCAGCTCGATGAACTCAACCCACTGCTCGTCGACCAAGGTACCGGCCGGAACGATAACGTCCTCGGTGCCTGGCTTGAACACGTCACGGGCGATGACACGACCCAATACACGCTCACCCAGCGGCTCTACAACGTCGCCGCCTTCGATGTGTGGAGTCATCACCAGGCCCTGATCGGTGCCGCAGTCGATCTCGGTCACAACCAGATCCTGGGCAACGTCCACCAGACGACGAGTCAGGTAACCGGAGTTAGCGGTTTTCAGTGCGGTATCCGCCAGACCCTTACGAGCACCGTGAGTCGAGATGAAGTACTGAAGTACGCTCAGACCTTCACGGAAGTTCGCGGTGATCGGCGTCTCGATGATGGAGCCGTCCGGCTTGGCCATCAGACCACGCATACCAGCCAGCTGACGGATCTGGGCTGCGGAACCCCGCGCACCCGAGTCAGCCATCATGTACATCGAGTTGAAGGACTCTTGCTCGACTTCCTTGCCTTCGCGGTCGATGACCTTCTCTTTCGAGAGGTTGGCCATCATCGCCTTGGACACTTCGTCGTTCGCCTTCGACCACAAGTCGATGACCTTGTTGTACTTCTCGCCCTGGGTTACCAGGCCGGAGGCGTACTGGCTCTCGATTTCCTTCACTTCGTCGGTAGCGTTACCGATGATGCGGGCTTTCTCGTCCGGGATAACGAAGTCGTTAACACCGATGGAAACGCCGGAAATGGTCGAGTAAGCGAAACCGGTGTACATCAGCTGGTCGGCGAAGATAACGGTCTCTTTCAGACCAACCACGCGGTAGCACTGGTTGATCAGCTTGGAGATCGCCTTTTTCTTCATCGGCTGGTTGACCACGTCGTACGGCAGACCTGCTGGCACAACCTGGAACAGCAGCGCACGGCCGACGGTGGTGTCGACGATACGGGTGTTCTTGACCACCGAACCATCACGCTCTTTCACGGTTTCGTTGATACGAACCTTGATTTTCGCGTGCAGCGCGGCTTCGCCGGCGCGGAATACGCGGTCGACTTCCTGCAGGTCGGCGAACACGCGACCTTCGCCCTTGGCGTTGATGGCTTCACGGGTCATGTAGTACAGACCCAGTACAACGTCCTGCGACGGTACGATGATTGGCTCACCGTTGGCTGGCGACAGGATGTTGTTGGTCGACATCATCAGCGCACGCGCTTCGAGCTGGGCTTCCAGGGTCAGCGGCACGTGAACGGCCATCTGGTCACCGTCGAAGTCGGCGTTGTACGCAGCACAGACCAGCGGGTGCAGCTGGATAGCCTTACCTTCGATCAGTACCGGTTCAAAAGCCTGGATCCCCAGACGGTGAAGAGTCGGTGCACGGTTGAGCAGTACGGGGTGTTCGCGAATTACTTCGGCGAGAACGTCCCACACCTCTGGCAGCTCGCGCTCGACCATCTTCTTGGCAGCCTTGATGGTGGTCGCCAGACCACGCATTTCCAGCTTGCCGAAAATGAACGGCTTGAACAGCTCGAGGGCCATCTTCTTCGGCAGGCCGCACTGGTGCAGACGCAGGGTCGGACCTACGGTAATTACCGAACGGCCGGAGTAGTCAACACGCTTACCGAGCAAGTTCTGACGGAAGCGACCTTGCTTACCTTTGATCATGTCAGCCAGGGACTTCAGCGGACGCTTGTTCGAGCCAGTGATGGCGCGACCACGACGGCCGTTGTCCAGCAGGGCGTCGACCGCCTCCTGCAGCATGCGCTTTTCGTTGCGCACGATGATGTCAGGCGCGGACAGATCCAGCAGGCGCTTCAGACGGTTGTTACGGTTGATCACCCGACGATACAGGTCGTTCAGGTCGGAGGTCGCGAAACGGCCACCATCCAGCGGAACCAGCGGACGCAGGTCTGGCGGCAGCACTGGCAGAACGGTCAGGACCATCCACTCAGGCAGGTTGCCCGAGCCCTGGAAAGCCTCCATCAGCTTCAGGCGCTTGGAAAGCTTCTTGATCTTGGTTTCCGAGTTGGTCTGCGGAATCTCTTCGCGCAGGCGGCCGATCTCGTGCTCCAGATCGATAGCGTGCAGCAGCTCGCGGACAGCCTCGGCACCCATACGGGCATCGAAGTCGTCACCGAACTCTTCCAGCGCTTCGAAGTACTGCTCGTCGTTCAGCAACTGCCCCTTTTCCAGGGTGGTCATGCCCGGATCGATAACGACATAGCTCTCGAAGTAGAGCACGCGTTCGATATCACGCAGGGTCATGTCCATCAGCAGGCCGATACGGGACGGCAGCGACTTCAGGAACCAGATGTGGGCAACCGGCGAGGCCAGTTCGATGTGCGCCATGCGCTCACGACGAACCTTGGCCAGGGCGACTTCAACGCCGCACTTCTCGCAGATCACACCGCGGTGCTTGAGGCGCTTGTACTTGCCGCACAGGCACTCGTAGTCCTTGACTGGGCCAAAGATCTTGGCGCAGAACAGGCCGTCACGCTCAGGTTTGAACGTACGGTAGTTAATGGTTTCCGGCTTCTTAACTTCACCGAACGACCACGAACGGATCATTTCAGGCGACGCCAGACCGATGCGGATGGCGTCGAACTCTTCGACTTGACCCTGGTTTTTCAGCAAATTCAGTAGGTCTTTCAAGGCCTTTCCTCCTGGCGGAGCAGGGAGCGGGCATTACCTGCCCCACTCCCCTTCGCGTCACGTGTTATTCGGTTTCCAGATCGATATCGATACCGAGCGAACGGATCTCTTTGATCAACACGTTGAAGGACTCGGGCATGCCCGGCTCCATACGGTGATCGCCATCCACGATGTTCTTGTACATCTTGGTACGGCCGTTCACGTCGTCCGACTTCACTGTGAGCATTTCTTGCAGGGTGTATGCCGCGCCGTATGCTTCCAGCGCCCACACTTCCATCTCCCCGAAACGCTGACCACCGAACTGCGCCTTACCACCCAGCGGCTGCTGGGTAACCAGGCTGTAGGAACCAGTGGAACGCGCGTGCATCTTGTCGTCCACCAAGTGGTTCAGCTTGAGCATGTACATGTAACCAACGGTCACAGGACGCTCGAACTTGTTGCCGGTACGGCCATCGAACAGCACCATCTGGCCGCTCTCTGGCAGGTCGGCCAGCTTCAGCATGGCCTTGATCTCGCGCTCCTTGGCACCATCGAAGACCGGGGTAGCCATCGGCACGCCTTTCTTCAGGTTGTTAGCCAGGGCCAGGATTTCTTCGTCGGTGAACTCGTCGAGGTTTTCCTGACGACCGCCGATCTCGTTGTAGACCTCGGTCAGGAACACGCGCAGTTCAGCGGCTTTGCGCTGCTCTTCGAGCATGCGGTCGATCTTCTCGCCCAGGCCCTTGGCCGCGAGGCCCAGGTGGGTTTCAAGGATCTGACCAACGTTCATACGCGAAGGTACACCCAGCGGGTTCAGTACGACGTCAACCGGAGTACCGTTGGCATCGTGCGGCATGTCTTCAACCGGCATGATGACCGAGACAACACCCTTGTTACCGTGACGACCGGCCATCTTGTCACCCGGCTGGATGCGGCGGCGGATTGCCAGGTAAACCTTGACGATCTTCAGTACGCCCGGTGCCAGGTCATCGCCCTGCTGCAGCTTGCGCTTCTTGTCTTCGAACTTGTCGTCCAGCAGACGGCGACGGTCGACGATGTACTGCTGAGCCTTTTCCAACTGCTCGTTCAGTGCATCTTCAGCCATGCGCAGTTTGAACCACTGGCCGTGCTCCAGACCGTCCAGCACTTCGTCAGTGATCACGGTGCCTTTCTTCAGGCCCGCACCACCGTCAACTACCTGGCCGTTCAGAGCCGAACGCAGACGCTCGAAGGTTGCACCTTCGACAATGCGGAACTCTTCGTTGAGGTCCTTGCGGATCTCGTCGAGTTGCATCTTCTCGATGGCCAGTGCACGGCTATCGCGCTCCACGCCATCACGGGTGAAGACCTGTACGTCGATGACAGTACCCTTGGTGCCGGTTGGCACACGCAGGGAGGTGTCCTTAACGTCGCTGGCCTTCTCACCGAAGATTGCGCGCAGCAGCTTTTCTTCCGGAGTCAGCTGGGTTTCGCCTTTTGGCGTGACCTTGCCGACCAGGATGTCGCCAGCGCCAACTTCAGCACCTACGTAAACGATACCGGCTTCGTCCAGCTTGTTCAGTGCAGCTTCACCCACGTTCGGGATGTCCGCAGTGATTTCCTCTGGGCCAAGCTTGGTGTCACGCGCCACACAGGTCAGTTCCTGAATGTGGATGGTGGTGAAGCGATCTTCCTGAACAACACGTTCGGACAGGCAGATGGAGTCTTCGAAGTTGAAGCCGTTCCACGCCATGAACGCGATGCGCATGTTCTGACCCAGAGCCAGCTCACCCATGTCGGTGGACGGGCCGTCGGCCATGATGTCACCACGCTGAACCTTGTCACCTTTGCTCACCAGCGGACGCTGGTTGATGCAGGTGTTCTGGTTCGAACGGGTGTACTTGGTCAGGTTGTAGATATCCACACCCGCTTCGCCGGTTTCCACTTCGTCGTCGGCAACGCGAACAACGATACGGCTGGCGTCGACCGAGTCGATCACACCACCGCGGCGAGCAACCACGCAGACACCGGAGTCACGCGCAACGTTGCGCTCCATGCCGGTACCTACCAGCGGCTTGTCGGCACGCAGAGTCGGTACAGCCTGACGCTGCATGTTCGAACCCATCAACGCACGGTTGGCGTCGTCGTGCTCGAGGAACGGAATCAGCGACGCTGCAACGGAAACAACCTGCTTCGGCGAAACGTCCATCAGGGTGACGTCTTCCGGCGCCTTGACGGTGAATTCGTTCAGGTGACGAACCGCTACCAGTTCATCGATCAGTTGCTTCTTGTCGTTCATCGCGGCCGAAGCCTGTGCGATGACGTGATCTGCCTCTTCGATTGCCGACAGGAACACGATGTCGTCGCTGACAACGCCTTCCTTCACAACGCGGTACGGGCTTTCCAGGAAGCCGTACTGGTTGGTACGGGCGTAGGCCGCCAGGGAGTTGATCAGACCGATGTTCGGACCTTCAGGAGTCTCGATCGGGCACACACGGCCATAGTGGGTCGGGTGTACGTCACGAACTTCGAAGCCGGCACGCTCACGGGTCAGACCGCCAGGGCCGAGTGCGGAGACGCGACGCTTGTGGGTAATCTCCGAGAGAGGGTTGTTCTGGTCCATGAACTGGGACAGCTGGCTGGAACCGAAGAACTCCTTCACCGCCGCCGCTACCGGCTTGGCGTTGATCAGGTCTTGCGGCATCAGGCCTTCGCTTTCCGCCATCGACAGGCGTTCCTTGACCGCGCGCTCGACACGCACCAGGCCAACACGGAACTGGTTCTCGGCCATCTCGCCGACGCAACGTACGCGACGGTTACCCAGGTGGTCGATGTCGTCGACGATGCCTTTACCGTTACGGATATCGACCAGGGTCTTCAGAACCTCGACGATGTCTTCCTTGCTCAGCACGCCCGAACCCTCGATCTCGGTACGACCGATACGACGGTTGAACTTCATGCGGCCGACGGCGGACAGATCGTAACGCTCGGCGCTGAAGAACAGGTTGTTGAACAGGGTCTCGGCTGCATCCTTGGTTGGCGGCTCGCCTGGACGCATCATCCGATAGATTTCGACCAGCGCTTCCAGTTGGTTGCTGGTGGTATCGATCTTCAGGGTGTCAGAGATGAACGGACCGCAATCGATGTCGTTGGTGTACAGGGTCTCGATACGAACAACCTGCGCCTTGGCGACCTTGATCAGCAGCTCGGTGGTCATCTCGGTGTTGCATTCGGCGAGAATTTCGCCGGTAGCCGGATGCACGATTGCCTTGGCGGTAGTGCGACCCAGGACGTATTCCATTGGTACGTCCAGCTGCTTGACGCCGGCCTTCTCGAGCTGATTGATGTGGCGCGCGGTAATACGGCGGCCTTGCTCGACGATGACTTTGCCGGTTTCGTCATGGATGTCCATGACTGCAACTTCACCACGCAGACGCTGCGGCACCAGTTCCAGGCTGAGTTTTTCGCCGGAAATGTGGAATACGTTGGTGGTGTAGAAGGTGTTCAGCACTTCTTCAGTGCTGTAACCCAGGGCGCGCAGCAGCACCGAGGCCGGCAGTTTGCGGCGACGGTCGATACGCACGAACACGCAGTCCTTCGGGTCGAACTCGAAGTCCAGCCAGGAACCGCGGTAAGGGATGATGCGAGCGGAGTACAGCAGCTTGCCCGAGCTGTGGGTCTTGCCACGGTCGTGGTCGAAGAACACACCAGGCGAACGGTGCAGCTGGGAAACGATCACACGCTCGGTACCGTTGATAACGAAGGTACCGTTCTCAGTCATCAGGGGGATTTCACCCATGTAGACTTCTTGCTCTTTGATGTCCTTGATCGCTTTGTTCGACGATTCCTTGTCGAAGATGATCAGGCGCACCTTGACCCGCAGTGGGACCGCGAAGGTCACGCCACGCAGGACACATTCCTTCACATCGAAGGCGGGTTCGCCCAGGCGATAGCCTACGTACTCCAGGGCAGCATTGCCGGAGTAGCTGATGATCGGGAATACCGATTTGAAGGCCGCGTGCAGGCCGACGTCGCGGAAGTGATCCTTGGATGCTCCCGCTTGCAGGAATTCGCGATACGAATCCAGCTGGATGGCCAGGAGGTAAGGCACATCCATGACGTCCGGCAACTTGCTAAAGTCCTTGCGGATACGTTTTTTCTCAGTGTATGAGTAAGCCATCAGCGTTCCCCAGCTTGGTCACCTGCTTGTTTGGCTTCTCCCGGCGGGAGCAGCCAGAAAATCGTGCAAACCCCTTGGTTTGCGCCACCCACATGGGTGTCTTGCAGCTCGTTATCGGGACCGGCCTGACCGGCCACCAATAACGGAAAAAGGCCGGTGGCATAAGCCACCAGCCATCAGCCTTTCGCTCAACGCTCAGGCTGGCATCGCAAGGTCGAGATTACTTCAGCTCGACTTTAGCGCCTGCTTCTTCCAGCTTCTTCTTAGCGTCTTCAGCGGCTTCTTTCGAAACGCCTTCAGCTACAACCTGAGGAGCGCCATCGACTTTCTCTTTGGCTTCTTTCAGGCCCAGACCGGTCAGTTCGCGAACGGCTTTGATCACGTTCACTTTCTTGTCGCCGGCTTCAACCAGAACAACGTTGAACTCGGTCTGCTCTTCAACAACGGCAGCAGCAGCAGCTGGGCCAGCAGCGGCAACAGCAGCGGTAACGCCGAAGGTTTCTTCCATTGCTTTGATCAGCTCAACAACTTCCAGAACGGTTTTCTGGCCGATTGCTTCGATGATTTGTTCGTTAGTCAGAGACATGACTTAAATCCTGTATTGGGGTGACAGCCTACGCAGCCATCAAATTAAACGTATGATTTTGAAAGAGTTCGCGTGCCTTAGGCAGCGGTAGCTTCTTTCTGGTCGCGAATGGCTGCCAGAGTACGAGCCAGCTTGCTGGTGGCGCCTTGAATAACGCTCATCAGTTTTGCGATAGCTTCGTCGCGGGTCGGCAGGGTAGCCAACACGTCGATCTGGTTCGCTGCAATGAAATTGCCGTCAAACGCAGCTGCCTTGATCTCGAACTTGTCCTGACCCTTGGCGAACTCTTTGAACAGACGAGCAGCAGCGCCCGGGTGTTCGTTGGAGAAAGCAATCAGGGTCGGGCCTTTGAACGCGTCGTTGAGGATCGAAAATTCGGTGCCTTCAACAGCGCGCTTGAGCAGGGTGTTACGCACTACACGTACGTATACGCCAGCTTCGCGGGCCTCTTTACGGAGTCCGGTCATTGCGCTTACAGTCACACCACGGGCATCAGCCACGACAGCGGACAGAGCGACTTTGGCAGCCTCGTTGACTTCAGCGACGATGGCCTTCTTGTCTTCGAGTTTAATTGCCACGGGTTTACTCCTGGTTTTTACCGTTTCATCTGGCCGAAGCCGGATGTCGTTTTGGTGTCTGATTCGGTAACGAATCGGGAGCACCATCTGCGTGGGCTGATGTTTTAAGGCTTACGCCGCCTACGGTCTTGGATAGCCCCCGCCAGGCAGGGACCCCAATTTTTGCTGGCGGCGCGACTGGTCGCGCCGCCATGTTCTTACACGTTCAGCGAGCTCTGATCGATGACCAGACCTGGGCCCATGGTGGTGCTCAGGGTAACGCGCTTAACGTAGATACCTTTCGAGGAAGCCGGCTTGATACGCTTCAGGTCAGCGATCAGGGCTTCAACGTTTTCCTTCAGCTTGTCAGCTTCAAAGCCGATCTTGCCAACGGAGGTGTGGATAATACCGTTTTTGTCGGTACGGTAGCGAACCTGACCAGCCTTGGCGTTTTTCACGGCAGTGGCTACGTCTGGAGTCACGGTACCAACTTTCGGGTTAGGCATCAGGCCGCGAGGACCCAGCACCTGACCCAGCTGACCTACAACGCGCATGGCATCAGGCGATGCGATCACGACGTCATAGTTCAGGTCGCCGCCTTTCATTTCGGCAGCCAGATCGTCCATACCTACGCGATCAGCGCCGGCAGCCAGAGCAGCTTCAGCAGCTGGACCCTGGGTGAAGACAGCAACGCGAACGGTCTTGCCAGTGCCGTGTGGCAGCACGGTAGCGCTACGTACGACCTGGTCGGATTTACGCGGGTCAACACCGAGGTTAACGGCGATGTCGTAGGATTCGACGAACTTGGCAGCGGGCAGCGAGGCCAGCAGAGTTGCCGCTTCTTCGAAGTTGTAGGCCTTGCCTGCTTCGATTTTCTCGGCGATTGCCTTTTGGCGTTTGGTCAGCTTAGCCATTACACACCCTCCACGTTCAGGCCCATGCTGCGGGCAGAGCCAGCGATGGTGCGTACAGCAGCGTCCAGGTCAGCGGCAGTCAGATCAGCCTGTTTAGCTTTGGCGATGTCTTCCAGCTGAGCACGGGTAACGGTACCGACTTTAACGGTGTTCGGGCGAGCCGAACCACTGGTCAGGCCAGCAGCTTTCTTCAACAGAACCGAGGCAGGGGTGCTCTTGGTCTCGAAGGTGAAGCTACGGTCGCTGTAGACAGTGATGATCACTGGAGTCGGCAGGCCGGCTTCTTGACCCTGGGTACGGGCGTTGAAGGCCTTGCAGAATTCCATGATGTTCACACCATGTTGACCCAGCGCTGGACCAACGGGTGGGCTTGGGTTGGCCTGGCCGGCCTTAACTTGCAGCTTGATGTAAGCCTGAATCTTCTTAGCCATGAGCTACTCCAAAATCGGGTACGAACGCCTGATGGCTCCCCGGATGACTTGCGTTTTATCCCAGTGACGACAAAACCCCGCAGCACACAGGGCTGCGGGGTATGGGATGCTTCGTCCGCCTAGACCTTCTCGACCTGGCTGAACTCGAGCTCCACCGGAGTAGAGCGACCGAAAATGAGCACTGCAACCTGCAGGCGGCTCTTTTCGTAGTTAACCTCTTCGACACTACCATTGAAGTCAGCGAACGGACCATCAATGACTCGAACCACTTCACCCGGCTCGAACAGTGTCTTGGGCTTCGGCTTATCGCTGCCGTCGGCAACGCGACGCAGGATGGCCTCAGCTTCTTTATCTGTAATCGGCGCAGGCTTATCAGCAGTGCCGCCAATAAAGCCCATTACGCGAGGAGTGTCCTTGACCAAGTGCCAAGTACCTTCGTTCATTTCCATCTGGACCAGTACATAGCCAGGGAAGAACTTACGCTCACTCTTGCGCTTCTGGCCGTTGCGCATTTCGACGACTTCTTCGGTCGGAACCAAGATCTCGCCGAAACCGTCTTCCATGCCAGCCAGCTTGACGCGCTCGATCAGAGAGCGCATTACATGCTTCTCGTAACCCGAGTAAGCATGCACAACATACCAACGCTTAGCCACGGGACACCTTTAGCCAACGATCAAGGAGACCGCCCAGCCGAGCAGGGAATCGAGCCCCCACAGCAGCAGTGCCATAACCAGCACGACAGCCACGACAATCAGCGTGGTCTGGGTGGTTTCCTGGCGGGTCGGCCACACGACTTTACGAATCTCGGTACGAGCTTCCTTCGCCAGCGCAAAGAACGACTTGCCCTTCGCAGTCTGCAGAGCTACAAAGCCCGCGACAGCAGCCAGAACGAGAAGTGCAAGAACGCGGTACAGGATTGGAGAGGCGGAGTAATATTGATTACCCACAACACCAACAACCACCAAAGCCACTACAGCCAGCCACTTGAACAGATCAAAACGCGATTCTTGGGCTTCAGTTTTGGGGGTCATCGAGGAGGATCCTGTAAGAAGAAAGCCATCACACCGAGGTGAAATGGCAGGTCAGGAGGGAATCGAACCCCCAACCTACGGTTTTGGAGACCGTCGCTCTGCCAATTGAGCTACTGACCTGTAACGCTGTATCAGGCCGGCCATTATACCGGCCTGATCAAGTAAATCAACTACTTATTCAATAATTTTTGCTACGACACCGGCGCCGACGGTACGACCGCCTTCACGGATAGCGAAGCGCAGACCGTCTTCCATTGCGATGGTCTTGATCAGGGTAACAGTCATCTGAATGTTGTCACCTGGCATTACCATTTCAACGCCTTCCGGCAGTTCGCAGTTACCGGTCACGTCAGTGGTACGGAAGTAGAACTGTGGACGGTAGCCTTTGAAGAACGGAGTGTGACG
>NZ_JBICJS010000078.1:0-47450 GCF_043103305.1 Pseudomonas sp. YQ_5
GGCCAGTAACGCCAGTGACAGGCGCGCGCGACCGTTTTGTTTGTACGACACAATATCGCGCCAAGCGCCAAGGCGCCCGCGCGCAAATCCCCCAGAAATAACTGGCCCGAAACAAACGAGCGAGCGCAGCTCGCGATGCGCCGCGCGGGCGGCGCTCGATCTCGCCCGCACCCTCAAACCCCCGCCATACACCTACACACCACAAGGTTATCCCTCATTACAGACCAAGGGGTAAAAACCACCCCCGCGAATGCAGTACAATCGCCCCCTTTTTCTTGGCAACGAGTCGAAGCCAATGATCGAACCCAAGCGCGTCCTGCGCGCCCTAGCCGAACACTGGGCCCTGA
Organism: Pseudomonas sp. YQ_5; assembly: GCF_043103305.1. Classification (NCBI taxonomy): domain Bacteria; kingdom Pseudomonadati; phylum Pseudomonadota; class Gammaproteobacteria; order Pseudomonadales; family Pseudomonadaceae; genus Pseudomonas; species Pseudomonas sp. YQ_5. Next base: position 348 of record NZ_JBICJS010000078.1, read on the forward strand.
TCGAGCCGCTGTGCGAGCGTTTCGACCAGGGCACCCTGAGCCTGGTCGAACTGCGCCAGCATGTGGCTCGCCAGCAGCTCGAAAGCACCCCGCAGGACATCACCCAGCTACTCGACGTTTGGATCCGCCTGGATATCCTGGTCCCGGTGGCCAAAAGCCCGAACCGTTTCGAGCTCAACGCGCAGATCCACGACTTCCTCGCCTACCTGCGCCGCGAACACCGGCTGGGCCTGTGCCTGGAGATCGAAGCCTACTTGCGCCACCTGGAGCGCCTGGCCGGGCACATCCAGGATGCCTTCGACAACCGCGACAGCGACGACCTGGCACGCCAGCTGCGCCTGCTCGACATGCGCGTGCGCGATGTGCTGAAAAAGCTCGACAACGACGAGCAGGCGCTGGTGGCCGTGGCCGAACGGGCCAAGACCAGCAACCGCCAGATTCCGCTGCGCCAGCGTTATGCCGAAGTACTGGCCACCTGGGACGAATACGTCGAGCCGATGATCCAGCTGGTCAACGCCGACGGCGCCTTCGAGCAAGGTGTACGCAAGGTCGAGACCGTGCTGCTGAAACTGCTGGGCGAACAAGCGCGCCTGGGCCACTTGGTCGACGACGACATGCTGCTGCGCACCCACGCGCGCATCCTGGAAATGCAGACCAACGCCCAGTTGACCCTGCGCCACGCCCGCGAACTGCTGCTGCCGCTGCGCGAAGAAGCCCGCCGGCACAACGCCGTGACCCGCGGCGCCGCGCTGGCCCTGTCGGTGATCCGACGCAAGGGCATCGATGCCGTGCCGCAAGCGGCCATGCCGATGTTCACCCGCCCGCAAAGCACCTTCCTTGGCAGTGCCAGCCAGGTCGAGGCCTACGTTTACGCACTGGCCCGCTTCGAGCCCAAACCGGCGCGTTTCCCCAAAGCCCACAAGACCCAGTCCGACGCCCTGCCCCGTGCTCCGCGCACGGTCAAGGAAATGACCGAACGCTGCGAACAGGCCCTGCCACTGCCCGACCTGATGGTCTGGCTGCTGGAGCAGGAGCCCGAAGGCGCCACCGATGAGCTGCTGTACTGGTTCTCGCGTCTTTCGCGGGAAAAGCGCTTCAAGCGCGAACGCCTCGACCGCCGCGAATACACAACTCAGGAACACCTGGTCAGCCTGCGTTCGTTCGCCCTGACCTCCAGCCGCGAAGACGCCCCCAGCGCGCCTACCGAACCCAACGCGAGCCCAGCCCATGCATCTTGATCTTTCCGAACTGTCCCAGCTCGCGCCGATCTTCCGCGAGCTGTTCAAAGGCTTCCACATCAGCCGGCGCGACCCTGAGCTGTACGCCCAGCTGTCGAACTTCCAGGACCAGTACCGCACCCTGTTCAAGGCCCTGGGCTTCGAGCTGGTATGCGACACCCGTGGTTTCTACTACTTCGTGCCGGACATGACCGCCGCGCAGGTCAACAAGACCGCGCAGCGCCTGTCGCTGTTCACCTTCATTCTGGTCGAGCACCTTGCTGACCAGGGCCGCGACCCGATGGCCGTGCTCGACGGAGGTAGCATCGGCCGCGACGAACTGCCCTCGCTGCTGGACAAGTACCGCGACCTGTTCCTGCAGGCCGAAGTGCAGACCGTGGACGAGCTGGAAGAAAAAATCCTGCGGCGCATGACCCAGCTCGGCTTCGCCCATGAGGAAGGCGGCATCTACCGCTTCCTGCCGCCCATGCACCGCTTCCTCGATGTGTGCCTTTCAGTGCAGCAGGACCGCGACCTGGCCGCCACCCTGCACAGCGACCTGCCGCTGCCGACCCCGGTACTGGTCGAGGAAGAAAGCGCCGAAGAACTCAACCGCACCGACGACCCGCTCGACCTCACGCCTTTCCAGGGCGAGGAAAGCGAAGAGGACGCCCTGGCCCGGGCCATCCGCGAAGAGCAACAGGAGATTGACGCATGAGCCAGGAACGCTACGGCATCCGCCGCTTCGCATTGCTCAACACCGCCGGCTACAGCCTTGGCCTGTTCCCGCTGGAGCACCCGCTGTCGGTATACGGCGCCAACAACCTGGGTAAATCGGCGTCGATCAACGCCCTGCAGTTCCCGATCCTGGCACGCATGTCGGACATGAGTTTCGGCAAATACAGCCTTGAGCAGTCGCGCCGCTTCTACTTCGCCAGCGACACTTCGTACATTCTCTGCGAACTGAGCCTGCCCCACGGCCCGCACGTGATCGGTGTGGTCGGGCGCGGTCCGGGCGGCGGTTTCGGCCACCAGTTCTTCGCCTACAAGGGCGAACTGGACCTGGCCCACTACCAGAAGAACGACACCTGCCTGCGTCAGAAAGAGCTGTTCACCAACCTTGAACGCCTGGGTATCAAGGCTTACGAACTGAAGCCGGACGAACTGCGCCGACTACTGGTGGGCGGCCACACCTCGGTGCCGCTGGACCTGACCATGATCCCGCTGCGCTCCACCAGCGAGCAAAGCCTGAAAACCTTCCGCGCGCTGTTCATCAATCTGCTGCACATGCGTGAAATCACCGCCGCCAAACTCAAGCAACTGTTCCTCGACGCCTTCGAGCACAGCCTGCGTTCGGGCAGCGTCGACTACATCGCTGCGTGCGAGGAAGCCTTCCGCGACGTACGCCGCATGGAGCAGGACTACAACGCCCTGGTCGCTGCCGGCCCGCTGGTCGAGGCCCTGGCCGGCGGTGTGGCCCAGCGGGACATCCTGCGTGGCAAGCTGCACCGCATTTCGCCTGTGCTCGACACCCTGCTGGGCACCTGGCAGGAATACGCCATGGCGCGCAAGGAAGAGCTGGTCATCCAGTCCGAGCACTACCGTGGTGAGCAGGACCGCCTGCAAAACGACCAGCGCGGCGGCACCCAGGAGCTGATGCGCCTGGAGCGTGAAATCAGCGGTATCCAGCGCTGGCTAGGCGAGCTGTCGGTGCTCAAGCACCGCTTTGCGCTGGTCGACGACGTCAAGGTGCTGGAACAGCAACTGCTGGCGGCCAAAGACGCCCACGACGAACTGGCCGGTGCTCTGGCCCAGTCACGACAGTTCAGTGCCGAAGACCTCGACGAGCGCGTACGCGACCTGGAAAAACGCCTGAAGCAGGTCAAGCAGCAGCTGGATCACGCTGACAACAACAGCTACGCCCGCCTGCGCGAAGAGTTCTCGCAACAGGACGTGGACCGCCTGATGCGCCTGTTCAACGGCGCATTGTTCAGCCTGCCGCTGGGCGACCGCGGCATCGAGCTGGACGATAGCGACCTGTGGGTGAAGTCGCTGGAAGCGGTGCTCGACGGCTTCAAGGGCGAGCGCTTCGAGGCCCCCGGCCTGGCCATCGATCTGACCCACATCGACCCGCCGGCCCTGCAGGCCCTGGCCGACCGCGCCGCCCTGCGCGACCAGAAAGAGCGCCTGGAAAAAGAGCTCAAGCAGCTAAAAACCCAGCAGGCCGTGGCCGCCGACCGCTCCGCCTCCAAAGCGCAGACCGAAACCCTGTACCAGGAAGTGCTGGACGCGCAGAAGGCGCTGGAAGACTTCCGCCGCAGCCAGACCCTCGCCGCCGAAGAGCCCGAGAAACTGGAACAGCTCTCGCAACTGGAAGCGGCCCAGGACGAACTCAAGCGCTCCAGCGACGCCTTCACCGAGCGCGTCCAGCAGCTGTCAGCCAAGTTGCAACTGGTCGGCCGCCAGCTCGGCGACCTCGAGTCCAAGCAGCGCACCCTGGAAGACGCCCTGCGCCGTCGCCAACTGCTGCCGGCCGACCTGCCCTATGGCACGCCATACATGGAAGCCATCGACGACTCGATGGACAACCTACTGCCGCTGCTCAATGACTACCAGGACAGCTGGCAAGGCCTGCAGCGGGTGGACAATCAGATCGAGGCCCTGTACGCCCAGGTGCGCCTGAAGGGCGTGGCCAAGTTCGACAGCGAAGACGACATGGAACGCCGCCTGCAACTGCTGGTGAACGCCTACGCGCACCGTACCGATGAAGCCCTGACCTTGGCCAAGGCACGCCGCGCCGCGGTCACCGACATCGCCCGAACCCTGCGCAACATCCGCAGCGACTACGACAGCCTCGAGCACCAGCTGGCCCTGTTCAACCGCGAGATCAACAAGCGCCAGGTGTCCAACCTGGAAAGCTTCCGCGTGGTACTGGCGCCGAACAAGGAAGCGCTCAAGCACATCGACCAGATTATCCACAGTGCCGGTCAGTACGAAGAAGGCGAAACCCTGTCGGTCTTCGACCTGACCCAGAGTGCCGATCAGGACAACAAGAACGAGGAGGCCAAGGAGTACCTGGCACGGCTGGTAGCGGCCAACCACAACCAGCTGGGCCTGAAGGACCTGTTCGAGCTGGCGTTCGAGATCACCAAGGTCAATGGCCAGCCGGTCATCCACGCCGACATCGACGGTGCGGCGTCCAACGGCACCACCATGACCATCAAGGCGCTGACCAACATGTACCTGTTGCTGCACCTGATGGACCGTGACCTGGCCGGGCGCATTCGCCTGCCATACTACCTGGACGAAGCGGCAGACATCGACGAACGCAACCAGGCGGCACTGCTGGAGACCAGCCAGCAACTGGGCTTCGTGCCGATTCTGGCGAGCGTGAAACCACAGGTATCGGCACACGTTGCGATCGACCTGGAAGGTGGCAGCGGGCCGAACGGCATCTACATCGACGAGGCGGACTGGAAGTTCATCAGCCGGCTGGATGAAGTGAAGGCGGTTGTGCGTGAGGATCAGGCCGAGGAACTGGCCTGAGATAGCTGGGGCCGCTTTGCGGCCCTATCCTGCATGCGCTGATCCCTGTGGGAGCGGGCTTGCCAGCGAACACGGGCGAAGCCCGTGCCATCCACGGCGGTGCCTTCTTCGCGGGTAAACCGCTTGTGTCGCGACAGGAGGCCGACGGCCTCCCGGCAACCTACCAGGCTATCAATGAGCCCAAGGCAGGATCGGAATGGCAGTCACCGCATTCTGCGGACTGCCTTCGATCATGCGGTCGCTGTACACCAGGTACACCAGCGTATTGCGCTTCTTGTCGAGAAAGCGCACCACCTGCATGGTCTTGAACACCAGCGAGGTACGTTCCTTGAACACTTCCTCGCCATCTTTGAGCTCACCCTTGAAGTTGATCGGCCCGACCTGACGACAGGCAATCGATGCCTCCGCCCGGTCCTCGGCCAGCCCCAAGCCCCCCTTCACCCCGCCAGTCTTGGCCCGCGACAGGTAGCACGTCACGCCCTCTACCTTAGGGTCGTCGAACGCCTCGACCACAATGCGGTCGTTCGGCCCGAGGAACTTGAACACGGTGGACACCCGGCCGACCTCTTCAGCGCCGGCCAGCATCGGCAGCACGAACGCTGCCACAGCGATTACCTTCTTCAGCGGGCTCATACCAGCACCAGGTTGTCGCGGTGTACAAGTTCCGGCTCGGCGCTGTAACCAAGGATCGACTCGATGGCGTCGGACGACTGACCAATGATCTTCTGCGCCTCCAGGGCGCTGTAGTTGGCCAGGCCGCGAGCCACTTCAAGGCCGTCCGGGCCGACGCACACCACCATCTCGCCACGACGGAAGCTGCCCTGCACAGTCTTCACGCCAACCGGCAGCAAACTCTTGTTGGCCTGACGCAGCGCTTGCACGGCACCGGCATCCAGCACCAGGGTGCCACGGGTTTGCAGGTGACCGGCCAGCCATTGCTTGCGCGCCGCGAGCATGCCGCGCTCGGGCGACAGCAAGGTGCCCAGGCGCTCGCCCGCCTTCAGGCGGTCCAGCACGCGCTCGATGCGACCACCGATGATGATGGTGTGGGCACCGGAACGGGCAGCCAGGCGCGCCGCACGCAGCTTGGTCTGCATGCCGCCACGGCCCAGGGCACCACCGGTACTACCGGCCACGGCATCCAGTGAGGGGTCGTCGGCACGGGCTTCGTAGATCAACTGCGCTTCGGGGTTGTTGCGCGGGTCGGCATCGAACATACCATCGCGGTCGGTGAGGATCACCAGCAGGTCGGCCTCGACCAGGTTGGCCACCAGCGCCGCCAGGGTGTCGTTGTCGCCAAAGCGGATCTCGTCGGTGACCACGGTGTCGTTTTCGTTGATCACCGGCACTACACCCAGATCAACCAAGGTGCGCAGGGTGCTGCGGGCATTCAGGTAACGCTTGCGGTCGGACAGGTCGTCATGGGTCAGCAGGATCTGCGCGGTGTGCTTCCCGTGCTCCCCGAAGCTCGACTCCCAGGCCTGCACCAGGCGCATCTGGCCGAGCGAGGCAGCCGCCTGCAGCTCGTTCATCGCACTCGGTCGCTTGGTCCAGCCCAGCTGGCTCATGCCGGCAGCCACGGCCCCGGAGGAGACCAGTACCAACTCCACGCCTGCCTCACGCAGCGCGACCATCTGCTCGACCCAAACGGCCATTGCACCGCGGTCGAGGCCCTTGCCATCGGCGGTCAGCAGAGCACTGCCAATCTTAACGACCCAGCGCTTGGCGCCCGTCACCTTGCTTCGCATCTTCTTCCAACCTATGTCGAATCTGTAGATACCGTGGATACAAAAACGCCGCTCCAGAGAGCGGCGTTTAGTGTACTGCAACCGATCAGTCGCGCACGTAAATGATTTCCGGACCGTCTTCGTCGTCCTCGAAATCATCGTCCCAACCGTCATCGTCGCCGATGTCGTGCACGCTCTTGACGCCGGTACGACGCAGGGTGCGGGCGTCGTCCAGGGCCTGCAGCTGGGCACGGGCTTCGTCTTCGATGCGCTGGTCGAGGTCGGCCAGCTCTTCGGCGTAGGCCGGGTCGTTGGCCAGGCGGTCGGCGCGGTCTTCGAGGTAGCGCATCAGGTCGTGGCTGAGCTTGTCGGTGCCCTGCTTGGAAATGGCCGAGATCACGTAAACCGGGCCTTCCCACTCCAGACGGTCGATCACTTCCTGCACACGCTCGTCACGCTCGTCGTCCATGACCATATCGGCTTTGTTCAGCACCAGCCAGCGCTCACGCTCGGCCAGCGACGGGCTGAAGCGGGTCAGCTCGTTGACGATGACTTCGGCGGCATCGGCCGGGCTGCTTTCGTCCAGTGGCGCGATGTCCACCAGGTGCAGCAGCACGCGCGTACGCGCCAGGTGCTTGAGGAAGCGGATACCCAGACCGGCACCTTCAGAAGCGCCTTCGATCAGGCCGGGGATGTCGGCGATGACGAAGCTCTTCCAGCGGTCGACGCTGACCACGCCCAGGTTTGGCACCAGGGTGGTGAACGGGTAGTCGGCGACTTTCGGCTTGGCGGCCGAGACCGAACGGATGAAGGTACTCTTGCCGGCGTTGGGCAAGCCCAGCAGGCCGACGTCGGCCAACACCTTCATTTCCATCTTCAGGTCACGCTGCTCACCCGGTTTGCCTGGGGTGGTCTGGCGCGGCGCACGGTTGGTGCTCGACTTGAAACGGGTGTTGCCCAGCCCGTGCCAGCCACCTTGCGCGACCATCAGCTTCTGGCCGGGGGTGACCAGGTCACCGATCACTTCCTGGGTGGAAGCATCGATCACGGTGGTGCCGACCGGCACGCGCAGGAACAGGTCTTCACCCTTCTTGCCGGTGCAGTCGGTGCTACCGCCGTTGGAGCCACGCTGGGCTTCATGGTGACGGGTGTAGCGGTAGTCGACCAGGGTGTTCAGGTTTTCGTCGGCAATCATGTACACCGAGCCACCGTCACCGCCGTCACCGCCGTTAGGGCCGCCGTTCTCGATGAACTTCTCGCGACGGAAGCTCATGCAACCGTTGCCACCGTCACCGGCCTTGACCCGAATGGATACTTCGTCAACAAACTTCATTAAAACCGCCTCTCGTCGGTAGACGAGCTGAATGACTCAAAAACATGAGGCTCTTGCAAAAATGAGCGCGGCGGCCCCGTACGACCGTAGAAACCAACGCCGGCAACCCAGACAAACAGCTTTGCAAGAGGCTCACCACAAACGAAAAAGCCCCGTCGCATGACGGGGCTTCTGGAGCGACGTCGCGATTAAGCGGCGACGATGCTCACGTAACGGCGCATGAACTCGCCTTTCTTCTCGAACTTGATCACGCCTTCGATCTTGGCGAACAAGGTGTGGTCCTTGCCCATGCCAACGCCGTAGCCAGCGTGGAATTCGGTACCGCGCTGACGGACGATGATGTTGCCTGGCTTGATAACCTGGCCGCCATACATCTTCACGCCAAGGCGTTTCGATTCTGAGTCGCGACCGTTACGAGTACTACCACCAGCCTTCTTGTGAGCCATGGTTCAATTCTCCAAATAAATTCAGGGGATCTAGGGGATTAAGCCTGGATGCCGGTGATTTTGATCTCGGTGAACCACTGGCGGTGGCCCATACGCTTCATGTGGTGCTTACGACGACGGAACTTGATGATGCGAACCTTGTCGTGGCGGCCTTGCGAAACGACTTCGGCCACTACTTTAGCGCCAGCAACAACTGGAGCACCGATGGTGACTTCTTCACCGTTGGCGACCAGCAGAACGCGATCGAAGGTCACGGATTCGCCAGTGGCGACTTCCAGTTTTTCGATCTTGAGGAATTCACCTTCAGCGACTTTGTACTGCTTGCCGCCGGTAACGATTACTGCGTAAGACATGGTATTTCTCCGATAATCCTGCTCACCCAGCGCTTTATATGATGAGTATTGGCTGGCATGGCTGCACAGGGCTGGAACGGCCCGGCGCAATTGCGTAAGGCAGGTGCTGCCCAGGAAGTTAGGGTGCGCGATTGTACGCAACCGCGGTTTTGCTTGCAAGTGCCGCCCCCGGCCAGCTGGCACCGCGCCTTGACACACCGGGACCCGCGACCTAGCATGCCGCGCAACCTCACTGGAGCAGCCGATGCAACCCCAAACCTTCTACCGCGCGGTGGCTGATGATTTCAGCGCCGTCGACGAGATCATCAAGAAGCAGCTGACCTCGCGCGTGCCGCTGGTATCGAAGATCGGCGACTATATCACGTCAGCCGGTGGCAAGCGCCTGCGTCCCCTGCTGGTACTGCTGTGTGGCAAGGCCCTGGGCCGCGAAGGCGACGACCTGCGCCTGCTGGCCGCCACCATCGAGTTCCTGCACACCGCCACCCTGCTGCACGACGATGTGGTCGACATGTCCGGCATGCGTCGCGGCCGCTCTACCGCCAATGCCCTGTGGGGCAACGCACCAAGCGTACTGGTGGGCGACTTCCTTTATTCGCGCTCGTTCGAAATGATGGTCGAACTGGGCTCGATGCCGGTCATGCAGATCCTGTCCAAGGCCACCCGCGTGATTGCCGAAGGTGAAGTGCTGCAACTGTCGCGTGTACGCGACGCCAGCACCACCGAGGAAGTCTACATGGAGGTCATTCGCGGCAAGACGGCGATGCTGTTCGAAGCGTCGACCCACAGCGCTGCGGCACTGGCCCAGGCCACCGACGAGCAGCGCGAAGCCCTGCGTACCTTCGGCGACCATCTGGGCGTGGCCTTCCAGCTGGTCGACGACCTGCTGGACTACAAGGGCGACTCGCAGACCTTGGGCAAGAACGTCGGTGACGACCTGGCCGAGGGCAAGCCTACCCTGCCGCTGATCTACACCATGCGCGAAGGCACTGCCGAGCAGGCTGCCCTGGTACGCCAGGCGATCCAGAAAGGTGGCCTGGAGGATCTGGAACAGATTCGCGTTGCGGTCGAGGAATCGGGTGCGCTGAAGTACACCGCCGAGCTGGCGCGCGATTACGTGAAGCGTGCCATCGCCTGCCTCGAAGTGCTGCCTGCCAGTGAATACCGGGATGCGCTGGTTGAACTGAGCGAGTTTGCGGTCGCGCGTACGCACTGACAGACCGAGTCGTCTTCATTCGCGGGCAAGCCCGCTCCTACACCATCTGTGGGGAGCAGGCTTGCCCGCGATGCTTTTGTCCGGACATAATCACTTCCGGGAAAATACCTTCTACAATGTGGGCTTTTAACCGCCCGTCTGTTTGTTTGAGGAACCGAAGTGAGCACTCTGCCACCCTGCCCAAAATGCAACTCCGAATACACCTATGAGGATGGCACTCAGCTGATCTGCCCTGAATGCGCCCACGAGTGGTCGGCCAGCGGCGATGCCGAGGCGACCAGCGACGAGGTGGTGAAAAAGGACTCGGTCGGCAACATCCTGCAGGACGGTGACACCGTCACCGTGATCAAGGACCTCAAGGTCAAAGGTTCGTCCCTGGTGGTCAAGGTCGGCACCAAGGTCAAGAACATCCGCCTGTGCGATGGCGACCACGACATCGACTGCAAGATCGACGGCATCGGCGCCATGAAACTGAAATCCGAGTTCGTCCGCAAAGTCTGATCACACAAAAATCTGGCAATCGGCGCTTGCCATTTAGGTAATAGGAATTATTCTCATTGGAACCGCTATCCAAGGAGAATCTCCATGACTTACCTGATCGACGCCTGGCTGGAACGCCCCCACCCCTACCTGCGCATTCTTCATCGGGAAACCGGCGAAGTGTGCGCGGTCCTTGAAGAAGAAGCCCTCGACGAACTGCGTGACCAGGGTGACCTGGACATGAGCGGGCTGAATTCGAGTGAACCGGGGGTACTCAAGGAACTGGTACGGAATCTGTTTCTGTTCTGCTATGCGCGGGCATTGCACCCTGGGGGGACAGACTGGAATTGAGGCCGGCAGGGCCGGCCTCTTCGCAGGTGAACCCCACCCCTACAGAAAAAGGTGGGCTTACTCGCGAATGGGCCGCAAAGCGGCCCCAACGACCTTACAGAACGTCGAGCAGTTCGACGTCGAACACCAGTACGCTGTGCGGTGGGATGCTGCCAACGCCTTGGGCGCCGTAAGCCAGCTCGCTTGGCACGTACAGGCGCCATTTGCTGCCAGCGTTCATCAGTTGCAGGGCTTCGGTCCAGCCAGCGATCACGCCGCCTACCGGGAACTCAGCCGGCTGGCCACGCTCGTAGGAGCTGTCGAACACGGTGCCGTCGATCAGGGTGCCGTGGTAGTGGGTACGCACGTTGTCTTCGCGGGTCGGCTTGGCGCCTTCACCAGCGGTCAGCACTTCGAACTGCAGGCCCGAAGCCAGTGTGGTGATGCCTTCACGCTTGGCGTTCTCGACCAGGAATTCCTTGCCAGCAGCAGCGGCGGCTTCGGCCTTGGCTGCAGCTTCGGCTTGCATCACCTCGCGGATGACCTTGAAGCTGGCCGACAGGTCGGCTTCGCTGACGCGGCTGTCGGCACCGTTGAAGGCATCGGTCAGGCCGGCCAGGATGGCTTCCAGGCTGACGCCCGGTGGCGGGTTGTCGCGCAGCTGGCCGCCCAGCTGACGGCCGATACCGTAGCTGACGCGAGTTTCATCGGTAGACAGGTTGAGTTCGGACATTGTCGTGCTCCACTGCAGGGCGCAGTGCAGCCGCGCCCTTGATAAAAAGGGCGAGCAGCCTAGCACACTGAGGCGTTGTGAGCAGCTACCAGGCCGAACGCTGGGAAATCGGCAACTTCAGGTCTTCTTCCGGGTGCGTACCCATACCGCACATTTCATCCTGCACCGACCAGTGCACCAGGTTCATCGAAACCATGGGGATGGTTTGCAGCAACTTGCGCGCATCTTCCACCGAGTGCACACGCAAGCGCTCACCGCGGGTATCGGACAGGGGGTGAGGATGGCCTTTGACCCGGGCCTCGAGCAGGTAGTCACCGCCTTCGATGGCGATCAGGTTCAGTTCGTCGACATGGCCAGCCCTGGCCTCGGTATTGAGCTGATGCAGGTTCATGAGAGCACCTCGCGATGGGAACCACGCATGAGAGCTCATTTTTTGTACAGGAAGGGAGAATGCGCAAGGCATGACTGACGCCACTCGTCAGTTGAGCCTAGATCTCTGTGGGAGCGGGCGTGCCCGCGAAGCAGGCCACGCGGTGGCTGCCACCGGCTTTGCCGGTGTTCGCGGGCATGCCCGCTACCACAGGAGTTGCAGTGAGGCCTGGCGGGACTCAGTGCTTGGTCAGCTTGTCCAGGTAGCCCATGCAAAACGCCGAGACCACGAAGGTCATGTGGATGATCACGTACCACATCAGGTAATCGGTGGAGATGTTCTGCGCATCCATGAACACCCGCAGCAGGTGAATGGACGAAATCGCCACGATCGACGCGGCAACCTTCATCTTCAGCGACGAGGAGTCCATCTTGCCCAACCAGTTGAGCTTTTCCTTGCTTTCATCGATGTCCAGTTGCGAAACGAAGTTCTCGTAGCCGGAAATCATCACCATCACCAGCAAGCCACCGACAAGCGACATGTCGATCAGTGAAAGGATCACCAGGATCAGGTCAGCTTCGCTCAACGCAAAGACATTGGGCAGGACGTGGACCACTTCCTGGAAAAATTTCAGCGCCAGGGCCAACAGGCCGAGGGACAAGCCGAAGTAGATCGGTGCGAGCAGCCAGCGCGAGGCATACATCGCGTTTTCGAGGATACGTTCCATGAAGTTCAGGACTCATCAGGTGACTAAAAAAGCGACGGCGAGTATAGCCAGCCACCTGTTACAGCAAAAGCCCGGGGGCTGCTCCGCAGCCCCGGCATTCTTCAGTTCTCAGGATGAAACTGGTAATCCCCCAGGTTGCGACACCGCTCACCATTGATCCGCCGCAACTGCGCCTGCAAATGCAGACACCAGATCTGCGGGTCTTCCGCCACCTGATAACCATGCAGGGTCAGGCTGTCGACAATGGCATTGAGCACCGACTCAGCCACCAGCGGCCCATGAAACGGCCCCTGTGCCTTGATCGCGGAGGGTTGTTCACCGGCCATGCCGGCGGCGAACAGCAGGGTCCACATGCCGTTATCCCCGGCCAGTGGACGAATGCTGCATTCGATACGAGTCACCAGGCCCAGGCACTGGCGTGTGAGGCTGAGGTTGCGCATGGCCGCGTCCCCTCCAATGAGCCTTGTTCAGCCCGAAACCCTCAGGCTGTTTCCATCCTGAACGCTGTACCGTCCTTAAGTTCCAGCATAGAAGAACAGTTCAGAAAGATGGAAAACTGGCGCTGAACGGTAGCACATCGCCGCCAGCGCCAGTTTGTTGACTCAGGCCGGTTTGGCTTGGGCAATCACGTCTTCAAGGCGTTCCTTTTCTGCCTTCTCGATGTCTTCCTCGCTGATCATCTCGGCAATTTCCCGCAGGCGCTCCACCACACGGGCATTGACGCTGCCCTCGGTGAACAGCCCCTTGTCGTCGAGTACCCCGGCCTCCTCGCCCACCAGCAGGCTCAGCGCCTCATCCGCCTGACTGACCGCGTAGACGTGGAACATGCCGTTCTCCACCGCCTGCAACACGCGCTCGTCAAGCATCAAGGTGGCAACGTTGGCACGCGGAATGATCACCCCCTGCTCGCCGGTCAGGCCACGCGCCTCGCAGAGGCGGAAGAAGCCCTCGATCTTCTCGTTGACCCCTCCCACCGCCTGTACTTCACCGAACTGGTTGATGGAACCTGTGATTGCGAAGCACTGCTTGAGCGGCGTGCGCGACAAGGCCGAGATCAGCGTGCAGGCTTCGCCCAGCGAGGCGCTGTCGCCGTCCACGTAGCCGTAGGACTGCTCCAGGGCGATGCTCGCGGAGATCGCCAACGGGAATTCCTGGGCATAGCGGCTGCCCAGGTAACCGGTGAGGATCATCACCCCTTTGGAGTGGATCGGCTGGCCAAGGTTGACCTCACGCTCGATATCGACAATACCGCTGCCGCCCGGGTACACGGTGGCCGAAATACGCGCTGGCATGCCGAACGCCGAGTCGCCCACTTCCAGCACGGTCAGCCCGTTGCACTTGCCGATGGCCGCGCCTTCTGTGTCGATCAGGATGATGCCGGCAAGCATGTCGTCCAGCACCCGTTGCGACACACGCCCGGTACGGGTGGCCTTGGCCTTGAGCGCCCGCTCGATGTGGCCCGCATCGGTCATTTCGTCACTGGCCAGCTGGCGAATGAAATCAGCCTCGCTGACCAGCTGGAACAGGTCACCGATACGCGCCGACAGGCGCGACTGGTTCTCGGCCAGACGAGCACTGTAGGTGGCCAGACGCGCCACCGCGTCGCTAGTCAGCGGCGCCATGCCCTCTTCGTTGGTGCGGGTGCGCAACAGTTGGGCGAACTGCTCCAGGTTCTCGTCGACCATCGGCATGTCTTCATCGAAGTCCACCAGCACGCGGAACATCTCCTGGAAGTCCGGGTCGTGGTCCTGCAGTGCGTAGTACAGCTGGCGCGAGCCGATGATCACCAACTTGACGTTCAGCGGAATCACCTGCGGCTGCAGGCTGACGGAGGCAACACGGCCCAGCTCACCGATTGGCGACTCCATCTTCAGCTTGCGCGACTGCAACGCTCGCTTGAGCGCATCCCATACGAACGGCTCGCCCAGCATCTTCTCGGCTTCCAGAATCAGGAAGCCGCCGTTGGCGCGGTGCAGCGCGCCTGGGCGCAGTTGGCGATAGGAGGTATACAGCGCACCTTGGTCGGTGCTGTATTCGATACGGCCAAACAAATTGTCGTAGGTCGGGTGCGGCTCGAACACCACCGGCGCGCCACCGTCAGCGTGGTGGCCCACCACCAGGCTAGGCGCGTACTGCTCTTCGAGCAGCTTGCGGGCCACGGCGTCGGACTTGCTGTCATCGACCAGTTGCTCGACCAAGGTACGCAACAGGTTCAACTGCACCGATTGCAGGTAGGCGCAAACCGCCGCGTTTTCGGCGTACTTTTCCGAAAGCGGCGCCAGCAACGGCTGCAGCGCCAGGGTGATGGTTTCTTCGTTGAGCTGACGCAGCTGGTTGTTCGATTCGCGCTTCCATTGCGGCAGGCTGGCCAGTTCTTCGTTAAGGCGCTCCTCAAGCAGGGCAATGTCCTCGTGGAACTGCTCGCGCACCTCTTCCGGCAATTGGGCAAATTCCGCTTCATCCAGCGCCTTGCCATCGGCCATCGGCGTGAAGGCCACGTTGCTGGCATCGCGGTACAAGGCCACGTCCTTTTCCAGCGACGCGCGCTCGATCACATCCAGCGCGCGGTCATAGCGCTGGTTGAAAGCGCGGTCGATGGCGCCCTTCTTCTGCTGGTAGGACGGGTGTTCGAACACCGCCGGGAACGTCGACAGCAGGTTGTCGATCAATCCGCCCATGTCGCTGATGAACTCGGCGGCGCTTCCGGACGGCAGCTCCAGTGCACGTGGTTCACGGGTGTCGTCGAAGTGGTTGACGTAAACCCAGTCGGCCGGGGTTTGCTGGCGCTTGCCCTCGGCCTTGAGGTAGCGCTTGACGAACGAGAAGCGCCCGGTGCCGGGCTCGCCCATTACGTACACATTGTAACCGGGGCGCGGCATGGCCACGCCAAACTGCAGGGCCTCGACAGCACGTTCCTGGCCCAGGACTCCGCGAAACGGCTCCAGATCGTCGGTATGGGTAAAGGCAAACTGCTCGGGTGAGAAACGCCGGGTCAGGGCTTCAGGCGCAAGACGCAGGCGCGCAGCGACAGGATCGGGCATTGGGTTTCCTTACTTCGGCGGGGCAGATACGCAGCATTCTGGCGCTGCCCGCGCGCGCCTTGCAAGGCTCCACGGGACTTTATGTCGCAGCCGGTGCAGTCATGTGACAGCAAATTTTTCGCAATCAACAACGCAACCTTTAGATCGTGCCTAAACTCCAAGCTGCGCGGGTGGGTGAAAAGCTTTCCCGACCTGGCAACCGAGTTGCCAGAAACCCTGACCCTTGGTTAAGACAAAGAGAACAAATGCTATGAAACGGATTCTTCTGGGTACTCTGTTCACCGTGGTCTCGCTGAACGCCATGGCCGAAGCGCCAGGCGGCCCGAACTGCGGCTGGGGCAACATGCTGTTCGAAGGCCAGCGCGGCACGCCGGCACACTTCCTGGCTTCTACCACCAACGGCACCTCCGGTAACGCCACCTTTGGCATGACCTCCGGCACCAACGGCTGCTCGACCAGGGCTTCGCTGACCTACGGCGGCAAGTCCTGGTTCGCCATGAACGGCATGATGAACGAGCTGTCCGAAGACATGGCCATGGGCCAGGGCGAAGCTCTGACCACCTATGCCGTCGTTCTCGGCGTAGCACCGGAAGACCGCAGCTACTTCAACTCGGTCACCCACCAGCACTTCAACCAGATCTTCAGCAGCGCCGACGTCACTGCCGAAACTGTCCACAGCAACACCCTGGCCGTTCTGAAGAGCGACCCACGCCTGGCCAAATACGCTACCGAGGCCTAAGCACAGCTGCTCCCGCCCCACCCGGGGCGGGTTTCGCCTTTTTCGGCATCGTCAAGAAGTAGTTGCCCGATATGCTCAAACGCTTTGCTTGCCTGGCGCTGTGTGCCTGCGCCCCTGTTCATGCCGCCCCTGTGCTGGATCCAGGCCGTCTTCAGCAATTGGCCAATACCCCTTACTGGCTCGCCATTGGTCATTATGAAACCGCCAAGCTAGGCGGCTGGCGCAGCTATGTGGATGATGATGCGTTCTTCCTCGCCGAAGATGGCGCGCACCATCCGGACCAGGAACTCAAGGCTACGGTCGATGCGCTGTATGCCCCGGCCAGTCTCGGTGACAAGCACGCCCAGTGCGTATTCCCCGCGCGCACCCGCTGGCTTCGTGAACAGCTAGACCTGCAAGACTTGCCACAACCGGACTGCCAGGAATTCAAGACCTGGTACCAGTCGATCGACCCGCACAGCGCCGCGTTGATCTTCCCGGCAGCCTACCTGAACAGCCCGTCGTCGATGTTCGGTCACACCCTGCTGCGCATCGACCAGTCCAACACCCGCAGCGACGACACCACGCTGCTGAGCTACGCCATCAACTTCGGTGCCTATATCGAAGGCAGCGACAACAGCATCCTGTACGCCTGGAAAGGCCTGATGGGTGGCTACCCGGGGCTGTTCGCGCTGATGCCCTACCAGGAAAAACTGTCCGAATACCGCAGCCTGGAAAACCGCGACCTGTGGGAATACCAGCTAGACCTGACCCCCGAAGAAACCGGACGTATGGTCGAGCATGTGTGGGAGCTGAAGCAGATCCAGTTCGATTACTTCTTCTTCGACGAGAATTGCTCCTATCGCCTGCTGGAGCTGCTGCAAGTGGCCCGGCCGAGCCTGGACCTGACGTCTCAGTTCCCGCTGACCGCCATTCCCACCGACACGGTAAAAGCCGTGAAGCAGTCCGGCCTGGTCGCCAGCGAAACTTACCGCCCCTCTCGTGAGCGTGAATTGCTGGCCAGGGCCGAGCCACTCGACCACAACGAAAAGCGCCAGGTGCTGGCTGTAAGCGCCGACACTGCGCAATTGCAAAGCCCTGAATTCCAGGCCTTGC
Organism: Pseudomonas sp. YQ_5; assembly: GCF_043103305.1. Taxonomy (NCBI): domain Bacteria; kingdom Pseudomonadati; phylum Pseudomonadota; class Gammaproteobacteria; order Pseudomonadales; family Pseudomonadaceae; genus Pseudomonas; species Pseudomonas sp. YQ_5. The sequence continues at coordinate 17,698 of NZ_JBICJS010000078.1, forward strand.
CTCGCGAACGCCAAGCGTTGGTGCAAGATGCCGCGTATCGTCTTGAGCGATATCGGGCCAATGGCCAGGAACGCGACCCAGGGCAGGCCAAACGCAGCTTCGAGTTGCTGCGGGCGATCAACAGCAACCCGCCGCGCCCCCTGCAAATCGAACGCCCCGGCCTGCCCGAAGATGGCCATGACTCGCGCACCTGGCAGTTGGGCGTGGGTACCCGCGAAGACCGCGCCTACGCCGAATATGGCTTGCGCATGGCCTACCACGACCTGAATGACAACGCCTATGGCTTCCCGCTGGGCGCACAGATCGAAATCCTGCAATTGAAGCTGCGCCAGTATGAAGGCAACGATTGGCAGGTGCAGCGCCTGGACCTGGCCACCATCCGTTCATTGACACCCCGTAACGAGCTGCTCAAGCCTTGGTCATGGCAAGTGGCTGGCGGGCTGGAGCGGGTGCCGGGCAAGCATGATGACGAAGTGCTGGTGAGCCATGTGAATGGTGGCGCTGGCGGCACCTGGCAGCTGGCCGACGGTTTGCTGGGGTTTGCCCTGGGCACGGTGCGGGTCGAGCATCACAACGACTTCGCACAATTCATTGCCCCGGCGGCTGGCTTCAATGGCGGCCTGCTGTGGCGCAATGGGTTGGGCAACATGACGCTGGAGGCCAAGGGCGATTACTTCACCAACGGCGAGGTGCGGCGCAGTTTAAGCCTGAACCAGCAGTGGGAAATCAGCCAGAACCTTGGGCTTCGGTTGAGTGCCTCGCGGGAGTTCAGCCACTTGGCTACGGCGCAAAACGAGGTGATGCTGGAGCTGAAGTGGTATCACTACTGAGGCCGCTCTGCGGCCTTTCGCGGGCACGCCCGCTCCCACAAGGGTCCCCACAAGATCCGTGGCCTGTGCAAGTACCTGTGGGAGAGAGCTTGCCCGCGAATCGGCCAGTCAGGCTAGTAAAGCAGTGTGACTGAACCAACTCTTTGACACTGTTTTGACACCTACCCGACAAACCGCCACCTAGACTTTCCACCATCAACTGGAGGGCTTTGTGGCTATGTCGCGGTACTGGTTCGGCGTGTGCATTGCGTTGTTGCTGTCAGGTTGCGAAACCACCCACGAGCAGATGGTCAACCACGGTTACCCTCCCGCCTATGCGGATGGCTTCCAGGACGGCTGCAGCAGTGGCCGCCAGGCGGCCGGGCTGATGGTGGGCAACTTCCGCAAAAACGTACCCCGCTACCTGCACGAGCGTCAGTACGAAACCGGCTGGGACGATGGCTTCCGCCAGTGTCATGCCATGCAGAACAGCGAAGAACAGCGCCAATACCACGAGCGTTTCTGGGACCAGCGCGACCGCGAGTGGGAACAGGAAAAAGACCGCGGCGCTGCCAAGGCCTATCGCCACAATTGAGTCGCAAACGGACATTCCTTTAAACCGGCGGCCTGCCATGATGGTCTCAAGCACAAGGAGGCCTTGCATGAGCCGAGCATTCGTCAACGAAGACCAAGCCGCCGCCCAGGCCGACCAACCGGTTGAGCGGCGCATCAGCGAACAACCCAACTACGTCACCGCCAGCGGCCTGCGCCAGTTGCAAGCCCACTTGGCCGAGCTGAATACCTTGCGCAGCGAACTGCAGGCTCAGGGTGAGCGTGGCGACAAGCAGCAGCTGGCCGATACCGAACGCGACCTGCGTTACTTCAACGCACGGGTGCAGAGCGCACAGGTGGTGCCGGCGGCCACTTCTCGCAGCAAGGCGCAGATTGGTAGCCGGGTGCGATTTGTCGATGCGCAGGACCAGGAGCATGTTGTACGGCTGGTGGGCGAGGATGAAGCAGATGCCGGGCGAGGCCTGATCAACTGGGGCTCGCCATTGGGGCGTGCCTTGCTGGGCGCGGGGCCTGGAGATGAGGTGGTATGGCGCCGGCCGATGGGCGAGCAAGTAATTGAAGTGCTCGAGATCGAGGGTGAGCCCTGAGGGGGCCGCACAGCGGCCCCAATAACTTCAGGTCAGACCACGCCTTGCGCCAGCATCGCATCGGCCACTTTCACGAAGCCCGCAATGTTCGCCCCTTTGACGTAGTTGATACGGCCATCAGCCTCTTCACCGTAGTGCACGCATGCATGGTGAATCGACTGCATGATGCTGTGCAGCTTGCTGTCCACTTCACCGGCAGTCCACAGCAGGCGCATGGCGTTCTGCGACATTTCCAGGCCCGACACGGCTACGCCGCCGGCATTGGAGGCCTTGCCTGGGGCATACAGAATGCCGGCGTCCAGAAAGATGTCCACAGCCTCGAGGGTAGTCGGCATGTTGGCGCCTTCGGCCACACAGATGCAGCCGTTACGCAGCAAGGTGCGGGCATCTTCGGCGCCCAGCTCGTTCTGCGTGGCGCATGGCAGGGCGATGTCGCACGGCAGGCTCCACGGGGTCTGGCCCTTGCGGAACTCCAGGCCGAACTGCCCGGCCAGCTCGCTGATACGGCCACGCTTGACGTTTTTCAGCTCCATCAAGGCGTCCCACTGGGCATCGGTCAGGCCGGCCTCGGCATACAAGGTTCCTTCAGAGTCAGACAGCGAGATCACCTTGCCGCCCAGGTCCATGACCTTGCGCGCAGCATATTGGGCGACGTTGCCCGAACCGGACACCGCCACGCGGCGGCCGTCGATACGCTTGTCCTGACGCTTGAGCATTTCTTCGGCGAAGTAAACGCAGCCATAGCCGGTGGCTTCCGGGCGGATCAGGCTGCCGCCATAGGTCATGCCCTTGCCGGTCAGCACCGAGGTGAACTGGTTGGCCAGGCGCTTGTACTGGCCGAACATGAAGCCGATTTCGCGGGCACCCACGCCGATGTCACCGGCCGGTACGTCGCAGTCGGCGCCGATGTGACGATACAGCTCGCTCATGAACGCCTGGCAGAAGCGCATCACTTCGGCGTCGCTCTTGCCTTTGGGGTCAAAGTCCGCGCCGCCCTTGCCGCCGCCCATGGGCAACGAAGTCAGCGAGTTCTTGAACACCTGCTCGAAGGCCAGGAACTTCAGCACGCTGAGGTTCACCGACGGGTGGAAGCGCAGGCCGCCCTTGTACGGGCCAATGGCACTGCTCATCTGAATGCGATAACCGCGGTTGACCTGCACCTTGCCCTGGTCATCGACCCAGGATACGCGGAACAGCAAGGCGCGCTCAGGCTCGACCATGCGCTCGAGGATACCGGACTGCAGGTAACGGGGGTTGGCTTCAAGGAATGGCCACAGGGTGCGAAGCACCTCTTCTACGGCCTGGTGGAATTCTGGTTGGCCAGGGTCACGCTGCTTTAGGCGTGCAAGAAAATTGTCGACAGATTCGATCATGGTAGACATCTCACCAAGAGGATTGGACTTATTGGTTTTTTCAGGAATGTACCAAGAAGCAATCGCACCGGAACAGGGCGAAATGTCGTTTTTATGAAATTATTTGGTGCGTTTTATGTAAGTGTATACAAAACAAGCTCCCGATTCCTTGTCTTCAGCCTTCCATCAAGCACAAAAATGGGGCTCCTTTGAGCCCCATTTTTGTGCATCAGAAAACCGGCTTACTGGGCCAGCTTCTTGTGCCGTACACGGTGCGGCTGGGCAGCAGCATCACCCAGACGCTTCTTGCGGTCGGCTTCGTACTCGGTGTAGTTACCCTCGAAGAAGACCACGTTCGAGTCGTCTTCGTACGCCAGGATGTGGGTAGCCACGCGGTCCAGGAACCAACGGTCGTGGGAAATCACGATCGCGGCGCCCGGGAAGTCCAGCAGGGCTTCTTCCAGCGAACGCAGGGTTTCGACGTCAAGGTCGTTGGACGGTTCGTCGAGCAGCAGAACGTTACCGCCTTCCTTCAGGGTCAGGGCCAGGTGCAGGCGGCCACGCTCACCACCGGACAGGTCCTTGACGAACTTCTGCTGATCGCCACCTTTGAAGTTGAAGCGGCCAACGTAGGTACGCGAAGGGATCTCGTAGTTGCCGATGCGGATCTGGTCGGAACCGTCGGAGATCTGCTGGAACACGGTCTTGGCGCCGTCCAGGTCCTCGCGGCTCTGGTCCACACAGGCCAACTGCACGGTTTCACCGATCTCGATGCTGCCCGAGTCCGGCTGCTCCTTGCCCATCAGCATGCGGAACAGGGTCGACTTACCGGCACCGTTACCACCGATCACACCAACGATGGCACCTTTGGGCATGGCGAACGACAGGTTGTCGATCAGCACACGGTCACCGTAGCCCTTGGTGACGTTCTTGAACTCGATAACCTTGTCACCCAGGCGCGGACCGGCCGGGATGTAGATTTCGTTGGTTTCGCTGCGCTTCTGGAATTCCTGCGACTGCATTTCTTCAAAGCGCTGCAGACGGGCCTTGGACTTGGACTGGCGGGCTTTGGCGCCTTTGCGCACCCACTCCAGTTCCTCTTTCATGGCCTTCTCGTGGGCGCTCTGCTGCTTGGACTCCTGCGCCAGACGCTCCGACTTGGCTTCCAGCCAGCCCGAGTAGTTGCCTTCGTACGGGATGCCGGCGCCGCGGTCCAGCTCCAGGATCCAGCCGGCGACGTTGTCGAGGAAGTAACGGTCGTGGGTAATGGCTACCACGGTGCCCGGGAAGTCGTGCAGGAAGCGCTCCAGCCAGGCCACCGAGTCGGCGTCCAGGTGGTTGGTCGGTTCGTCGAGCAGCAGCATGTCAGGGGCCGACAGCAGCAGGCGGCACAGGGCCACACGGCGCTTTTCACCACCGGACAGGTGTTCGATGCGCGCATCCCAGGCAGGCAGGCGCAGGGCGTCGGCAGCGACGTCCAGCTGGCGCTCCAGGTTGTGGCCATCAGCGGCCTGCAGGATGGCTTCCAGCTTGGCCTGCTCGGCGGCCAGCTTGTCGAAGTCGGCATCCGGCTCGGCGTAGGCCGCGTAGACCTCGTCCAGGCGGGCCTGGGCGTCCTTGATCACGCTGACCGCTTCCTCGACCACTTCACGTACGGTCTTGGTTGGGTCCAGTTGCGGTTCCTGTGGCAGGTAACCCACGTTGATGTCGGGCATCGGACGGGCTTCGCCGTCGAATTCCTTGTCGACGCCCGCCATGATCCGCAGCAGGGTCGATTTACCGGCGCCGTTCAGGCCAAGCACGCCAATTTTGGCGCCTGGGAAGAACGACAGGGAAATGTTCTTGAGAATTTCCCGCTTCGGCGGCACGACCTTGCTCAGCCGATGCATGGTGTAGACGTATTGAGCCAAAACCAAGCCCTCTAATCAGATAGGTAAAGACATCGCCGATCGCCCCGGCACGCGGTGGCCAGTGGGATGTGTTTACGGGGTGTCATTGAACAAAGTCGACCATTCTACGCCAACGCGCGGCGTTGCATAGGAGGGGCCGATGGTGGGGGTGAGATCGCCGTGATCCCTGGGGGAATCTATTGCCTGTAATGGCCTCTTCGCGGCTAAAGCCGCTCCCACTGGGATATCACTGCCTTCAAGGGCAATGCAGTACCTGTGGGAGCGGCTTTAGCCGCGAAAGGGCCAGCACGGCAGCCGAAGAGGCTCAGACGTGACGCTGCTTGACCTTGCCCCGCGGCAACCGGCAACGGTCGCCCTGCTCGGCCAGGCGCGCGGCCCAGGCGGACTTCACGCTGAAGCCGCCGCTGCGGGCAGGTTGCTGCTCGGCCGCCTTGGCCGTGTTGCCAGGTGCAGGCGCAGTGCTGACCACCTTGGCTGCCGGCTTGGCCGCCGCCACTGCAACAGCCGGCTCTGCTGCCACCTTGGCGGTCTTGCGCAGTTCAGCCAGCGATGGGGCCTTGCTTTTGGCGGCAGCGGCCGCCTCGGGTTTGCCCAGCGAACGCTGGCAAGACTTGCAGGATACGTCCTCGGTCACGGCAGTGCTGACAAGGGTCTGACTGCTGCGCCCGCAGGCGGAATCGAGGCCATTGGAGGAAAAGTGAGTAACCAAAACCGAACATCTCCGATGCGTTGTCATGTGAAGCGGGCGCTATTCTCGCACAGGTTGCAGGGGCTTGCCGAACCACCGGGCAGCCACCACCGGTCAACACGGCTGGCACTTTGCCATAATCCGAGGCATGCTAGCCGGTTTCGGGTATCCGGCCTTATAGTGCGCCTCCGCGGTGCGCAAGCCCGGTGCCGGCACGCGCCGTGCAAGATCATTCCCTGCCATCGCCAGCCCAATCGCAGGATCAACGCTTGACCAACCTTACTCATTCGTCGTCATTGCGTTCCGCACCACAAGCACCCGCCACCATACTGCGCGGGTCGATCAAGGGTGCGCTGGCGCTGCTGGCCCTGATCCTGCTGGGCCTGCTGGTGTGGCAGCTATTCGCCCAGTTCAAACATACTCAGGCCGACTTGCGCAAACAGAGCCTGGACGCCTCTGCGGAACTGGCCGACCACCTGAGCCTGAACATGGCGCTCAAGGCGCAGCAGGCCGTGAACGTGGTGCAACCCTACCCAGATGCCCCCACCCCTGCCGCCCTGCCCAGCCTGCTAGGCACCCTGCGCCAGCGCCTCCCCGCCCTGCAGAGCGCGGCCTGGCTGGACAACACCGGGCAGCTGCGCGCCGACAGCCTGGCAGGCAGCCCCGACCGCAAGCTGTTTGATGAGTTGCTTGCACTTAGCCAGGGACGCCCGTACTTCTTCACCAATTCGGCCGACAACCACATCCTGTACCTGCTGCTGCGCCAGGATGCCGCACAGGGTCACGGCTACTGGCTACTGCGCCTGTCACCGGACTATTACCGCGAGCTCACCCTCCACCTGGAGGGTAGTCGCCACCCGCAGTGGCTGCTGGAGAACAGCCGCAGCGGCGAAGTGCTGCTGCGCAATGTCGCAACCGATACCAGCAACGAGCCGCTGCAAAGCGTGATGCTGGCCTTCATCGAAAACAGCACCTGGCAGCTACACGGCCTGTTCGACGCCAAACTGGCCCGGCAAACGTTGTTGCCGGCGCTGATCGGCAAATGCCTGCTGGTACTGTTCTGCGCCCTGCTGCCGGTACTGGCGCTGATCAACATGCGGCGCCGCCAGCGGGCGCTGCAGGAAGACCGCAGGCGCTATCAGGAAATTTTTGAAGGCACCGGCGTTGCCCTGTGCGTGCTCGACCTGTCCAGCCTGCCCGGTCAGCTCGATCGCTACCACCTGCGCAACCGGACCGCACTCAAGCACAGCCTGGCGCTGGACCCGAACCTGCGCCGCTCGCTGCTGCTGGAGCTGAAGATCACCGAGGTCAACCAAGTGGCGCGCCAGCTGCTGAACATCGACTGCCACGAAGGTGCCTGGCAGCGGTTGATCGATGGCACTGGCGACAGCCGGGACAGCGTTGGCATGCAACTGATCGATGCACTGATCGAACAACGCCCGTTGCTGGAGCTGGAAGTGCGTCTGCCGACACCCCAGGGAGACGAGCTGCACCTGTGGCTGATGGCTCGCCTGCCGCTGCAGCGTCGTGATTACCAGGCGGTGATCCTCAGCATCAGCGATATCACCAGCCGCAAACAGGTGGAGCTGTCGCTACTGGAACGCGAAAGCTTCTGGTCGGACGTAGTACGCACCGTACCCGACCAGTTGTATGTGCAGGATGTGCCCAGCCAACGGATGATCTTCAGCAACCGCCACCTCGGCCAGACCCTGGGCTACGACCGCACCGAGCTGGCACAGATGGGCGACCGCTTCTGGGAGCTGCTGTTGCACCCCGAGGACGCCGAACACTACCAGGCACTGCGCCGGCAACAACGCGACAGCGGTCATGACCAACCGCTGCACTGCCAGCTGCGCTTCCGCCACCGCGACGGAGGCTGGCGCTGCTACGACATCCGCGAGCAGGTGCTGACCCGCAACGCCGAAGGCCTGGTTACGCGCATCATCGGTGTGGGCAAGGATGTGACCGTTCAGATCGAGGCCAGCCAGTCGCTACGTGACAGCGAGCAACGCTACCGCATGCTCGCCGAAAGCATCAGCGACGTGATCTTTTCCACCGACAACCAGCTCAAGCTCAACTATGTCAGCCCCTCGGTACAGAGCGTGCTGGGCTACCAGGCCGACTGGATCTTCGCCAACGGCTGGCAGTCCATCGTCGCCAACCCGGCCCAGCTCACCGGTATCTACAGCCTGATGGAGCGTGTCAGCAAGGCCATGGGCGATCCGGCGCAAATGGCGCAATTGTGCAGCCAGTTACCCACCCAACTGTTCCTGTTCGACTGCCTGCGTGCCGATGGCCGCAAGATCCCGATCGAGCTGCGCCTGGTACTGGTGTGGGACGATGAGCAGCGCTTCGAAGGCGTACTCGGGGTGGGCCGCGACATCAGCCAGCAACGCCGTGCCGAAAAAGACCTGCGCATGGCCGCGACGGTATTTGAACACTCAACCTCGGCGATCCTCATCACCGACCCGGCCGGCTATATCGTCCAGGCCAACGAAGCGTTCAGCCGCGTCAGCGGTTACGCCGTCAGTGAAGTGCTCGACCAATTGCCGGGCATGCTCACTGTCGACGAACAGCAGGAAGGCCACCTGCGCTATGTGGTCAAGCAACTGCACCAGCGCGGCAGCTGGGAAGGTGAGGTGTGGCTCAAGCGCCGTGACGGCGACCATTACCCAGCCTGGGTCGGCATCACGGCGGTACTGGACGACGAGGGCGACCTGGCCAGCTACGTGTGCTTCTTCACCGACATCAGCGAACGCAAGGCCAGCGAACAGCGCATCCACCGCCTGGCCTACTACGACGCCCTTACCCACCTGCCCAACCGCACACTGTTCCAGGACCGTTTGTACAACGCCCTGCAGCAGGCCGAGCGGCAGAAGGCCTGGGTGGTGCTGATGTTCCTCGACCTCGACCGCTTCAAACCGATCAACGACTCCCTCGGCCATGCGGCCGGCGACCGCATGCTCAAGGACATGGCCCTGCGCCTGCTGGCCTGCGTGGATGACGACGACACGGTGGCACGCATGGGCGGCGACGAGTTCACCCTACTGCTGCAGCCGCGCCCCACCCGCGAAATGGCCCTGAACCGCGCCATCCACGTGGCCGAGAACATCCTCGGCAGCCTGGTGCGGCCGTTCGTGCTGGAAAACCGCGAGTTCTTCGTCACCGCCAGCATCGGCATCGCCCTCAGCCCACAGGATGGCAGTGAGCTGAGCCAGCTGATGAAGAACGCCGACACCGCCATGTACCACGCCAAGGAGCGCGGCAAGAACAACTTCCAGTTCTACCAGGCCGAAATGAACGCCAGCGCCCTGGAGCGCCTGGAGCTGGAAAGCGACCTGCGCCATGCCATGGAGCAGAACGAGTTCATCCTCTATTACCAGCCGCAGTTCAGCGGCGACGGCAAGCGCCTGACCGGCGCCGAAGCGCTGCTGCGCTGGCGTCACCCGACCCGCGGTCTGGTGCCGCCGGGCGACTTCATCCCGGTGATCGAGGAACTGGGCCTGGTGGTGGACGTGGGCGATTGGGTGCTGCGCGAGGCCAGCCGCCAGCTCAAGGCCTGGCACAAGGCCAAGGTGCGAGTGCCGAAAGTGTCGGTGAATATTTCGGCGCGGCAGTTCTCCGACGGCCAGCTGGGCACGCGGATTGCCAACATCCTGGATGAAAGCGGCCTGCCGCCGGCATGCCTGGAGCTGGAGTTGACCGAAAGTATCCTGATGCGCGAGGTAAACGAGGCGCTGCAGATTCTTGCCAGCCTGAAGAACCTCGGCCTGAGCATTGCGGTAGACGACTTCGGCACCGGCTACTCGTCGCTCAACTACCTCAAGCAGTTCCCCATCGACGTACTGAAGATCGACCGTACCTTCGTCGACGGACTGCCCGAAGGCGAGCAGGACGCGCAGATTGCCCGGGCGATCATCGCCATGGCCCACAGCCTCAACCTGGCAGTCATCGCCGAGGGCGTGGAAACCCACGAACAACTGGAGTTTCTGCGCGAGCATGGTTGCGACGAGGTGCAGGGCTATCTGTTCGGGCGGCCGATGCCGGCGCATCAGTTCGAGGCGCAATTCTCCAACGAGACCTTGTTCATGTTCCACTGACCCGAACGCTGCCTGTTCACAAGGTCCCCGTAGGAGCGGGTTTACCCGCGAACACCGGCGAAGCCGGTGCCATCCACCGCGCCGGCTTCTTCGCGGGTAAACCCGCTCCTACAAGTACGGTGCCGCGACTGAATTGTGCATAAAAAAGCGGACCTGCGAGTCAACTCCTGCCCCCACCCAGCCCAGAAACGGCGCGGGATGCAAGATGAAGCCCATTGGTCCGCGACTTGATGCCACTTCATATGCCAGCCGCGAATCAATCGGTTAGAATGCACACCCAAATTACCCCGATCCTTGAGGACCGCCATGTTCAGCCGTGATTTGACCATTGCCAAGTACGACGCCGAGCTCTTCGAAGCCATGCAGCAAGAAGCTCTGCGCCAGGAAGAGCATATCGAGCTGATCGCTTCGGAAAACTACACCAGCCCGGCAGTCATGGAAGCTCAGGGCTCGGTCCTGACCAACAAGTACGCCGAAGGCTACCCAGGCAAGCGCTACTACGGCGGTTGCGAGTACGTCGACGTCGTCGAGCAACTGGCCATCGACCGTGCCAAGGAGCTGTTCGGCGCCGACTACGCCAACGTACAGCCGCACGCTGGCTCCCAGGCCAACGCTGCCGTCTACCTGGCCCTGCTGTCGGCCGGTGACACCATCCTGGGCATGAGCCTGGCACACGGTGGCCACCTGACCCACGGTGCTTCGGTAAGCTCCTCGGGCAAGCTGTACAACGCCATCCAGTACGGCATCGACGGCAATGGCCTGATCGACTACGACGAAGTCGAGCGCCTGGCTGTCGAGCACAAGCCGAAGATGATCGTTGCCGGCTTCTCGGCCTACTCGCAGGTTCTGGACTTCGCCCGCTTCCGCGCCATCGCCGACAAGGTCGGTGCCTACCTGTTCGTCGACATGGCCCACGTTGCCGGCCTGGTTGCCGCTGGCGTGTACCCGAACCCTGTTCCGTTCGCCGACGTGGTCACCACCACCACCCACAAGACCCTGCGCGGCCCGCGCGGCGGCCTGATCCTGGCCCGTGCCAACGCCGACATCGAGAAGAAGCTGAACTCCGCCGTCTTCCCGGGCGCACAGGGCGGCCCGCTGGAGCACGTCATCGCGGCCAAGGCCATCTGCTTCAAGGAAGCCCTGCAGCCAGAGTTCAAGGCTTACCAGCAGCAGGTCGTGAAGAACGCCCAGGCCATGGCCAGCGTGTTCATCGAGCGCGGTTTCGACGTGGTTTCCGGTGGCACCCAGAACCACCTGTTCCTGCTGTCGCTGATCAAGCAGGAAATCTCCGGTAAGGATGCTGACGCCGCCCTGGGCAAAGCTTTCATCACCGTCAACAAGAACTCGGTACCGAACGACCCGCGTTCGCCGTTCGTCACCTCGGGCCTGCGTTTCGGCACCCCAGCCGTTACCACCCGCGGTTTCAAGGAAGCCGAGTGCAAGGAACTGGCGAGCTGGATCTGCGACATCCTGGCCGACCTGAACAACGAAGCGGTGATCGACGCCGTTCGTGAGAAGGTCAAGGCCATCTGCAAGAAGCTGCCGGTTTACGGCAACTGATTGGCGCTTGCCTGAAGTGAAAGAGCCCGGCCCAGTGCCGGGCTTTTTCGTGAACGGACCATGAAACCCGTTCGCAGGCCTGATACACATCCTGTGGGAGCGGGCGTGCCCGCGAAGAAGGCTACGCGGTGGATGGCACCGGCTGCGCCGGTGTTCGCGGGCACGCCCGCTCCCACAGGGAATGATTTCGAGCAGCCACGTGCCATCACGTATTACCCTGTTTGACACCACCAACCACAGGCCACACCTTGACCAGAGAGCAACTCGAAACCCGGCAGATCCCCATCTACTTCGCCGCCGTACTGGTCGCTATCGTCTTCGGCCTGCTGGCCAGCGACACTGCGCGCCAGCTTGAAGCCCTGATCACCCCCGCCATCGCCGTGCTGATGTACGCGATGTTCCTGCAAATACCCTTCCTCGACCTGCGCCAGGGCCTGGGTAACCGCCGCTTCATCACGGCCCTGCTACTGGCCAATTTCATTCTCGTTCCGCTGCTTGTCTGGGCCATCACCCGTGGGCTGGTGGAACACCCGGCGATCCTCGTCGGTGCCTTGCTGGTGCTGCTTACGCCCTGCATCGACTACGTGGTGGTGTTCACCCACATTGGCAAAGGCGACTCACGCCTGACCCTGGCCGCAACCCCCCTGTTATTGCTGGCGCAACTGGTGCTGCTGCCGGTGTATCTGGCCCTGATGCTGGGTGGCAGCAGCCAGGTGGCAATCTCCATCACCCCGTTCTTGGAAGCCTTCGTGCTGTTGATCGTTTTGCCGATGGCCCTCGCGGTACTCACCAGCGCCGGTGGCCGGCGCTCGCGCGCCGTCGCGGCCTGGAACGACGCCTGGGCGTGGTTGCCGGTGCCGGCCATGGCCTTGGTGCTGATGGTGGTGATCGCTTCGCAGATTGTCGTGGTACTGCGTGATTTCGACCGTCTGCTGCCGGTGGTTCCGGTATACATCGGCTTCATGCTGCTGGCGCCGGTGCTCGGCTTCATCTGTGCGCGCCTGCTGCGCCTGCCGGCCAGCGAGGCACGCTCGGTGACGTTCAGCGCAGCCACGCGCAACTCGCTGGTGGTGCTGCCGCTGGCGCTGGCGCTGCCAGAAGAGATGCGCGGGTTGGCAGCGGCAGCCGTGATCACGCAAACCCTGGTAGAGCTGGTCAGCGAACTGATCTATATACGAGCGGTACCACGGTTTGTGCGCTGACCCGTGCCACTCGTCATAGAGAAAAGACTATTCGGGGCACACAGCGAACACCCGCACCTCTTCCAGATAGCCGACCTCGATACGCCGGGCCAGGCTCAACGTCAGCGACTGTTCGCCTCTAGCAAAGCCGCCCGGCCACGTGGGCGCTTAGGCCAGGTTGCGCTTCAGCTCGGCGATATGCTCCGGGCCGATGCCACAGCAACCGCCGACCATGCTGGCACCGCGCGCACGCCAGTCCTTGGCCCATGCCAGGTAACCCGGCGGATCGAGGTCTTCGCGCAGTTCGTCCAGTCCATCGTTGGCAGTGGCTTCTTTGGGCTGCGGCGGGAAGGCGTTGGCATAGGCACCGATGGCAATCTCGGCGTTGTGTCGCTCGATGACCGAGCGCGCGACATCAATGGCGGCGCCGATCACCTCAGGCTGGCTGCAGTTGAACAACACCGCAGCCACCCCCAGGCTGACTGCGGCCTCGATGGCTTCGGCCACTGGTTCACCGGAACGCAGGCGCGGTACGTCGTCGACGTCCTCGTCCTGCAGGGTGAAGGACACCCAGAACGGCCTGCCGTCTGCCGGCAAATGGCTGTGAATGGCCCGCACTTCGGCCACGGAACTCTGGGTTTCGGCCAGCCACAGGTCAACATGCGGGGCCAGGCCCTGGAGCAACGGGGTCAGCACCTCTGCCACACGCTCGGGCTGGAACAGGTCGGGCCGGTAGGACCCGAACAGCGGCGGCAGCGAACCTGCCACCCTGACCGGGTGCGCACCGGTATCTGCCGCGTGCCGCGCGAGCTGGCCTGCGATATGGGCCAACTGTCGCCCTTCGGCGGCAAAGCGTTCTTCACCGATGTGGAACGGCACTACTGCATAGCTGTTGCTGGTGATGACCTGCGCACCCGCCTCGATGAAGGCTGCATGCACGCCCACGACCGCCTCCGGCGCCTCGCTCAGCGCCAGCGCCGACCACTCGGGCTGGCGAAACGGTGCACCGCTGCGCTGCAGCTCTCGGCCCATGCCACCGTCCAGAATTACCATCGTTCGCTCTGCCATATAACTTCTCTGAAGGTTCTTATGAATAAAATTCACTATGGGGATTGGGGTTATAACTATTAAATACCCTATCACCCATTTGCCCAACATATCAGGTATGTACATGCGATTTTCTTCTCTGCTGGGTGCGGGGCTTGTACTGCTCGCAACTGCCACCCAAGCCTTTGCTGGCGCCACGTTGGAGCGGGTTGAATCGCGCAAGGAAATGGTCAACGTGCTGATGGAAAGCTACCCGCCGTTTTCCTTCCTCAATGACCACAACCAGCTCGACGGTTACGACGTGGACGTGGCCAAGGCAGTGGCCGACAAGCTCGGCGTCAAACTGCGCATGGAAACACCGTCCTGGGACGTGATTGCCGCTGGCCGCTGGAGTGGGCGCTACGACATCTGCATTTGCTCGATGACCCCGAGCAAGGCGCGCGCCGAGGTGTTCGACTTCCCCGTGGAGTACTACGCATCGCCCGCCGTGATCGTGGTCAATGCCTCGGATGAGCGCATCCATGGCGCCAAAGACCTGGAAGGCCGCAAGGTAGGTTCGATCAGTGCATCGAGCTATGAAAGCTACCTGAACAAGAACCTGGTCATTGAAGGCAAGGAAGACCAGAAGATCGATTACCCGTTCGACTTCGTGCAGGCTGCGCCCTACGACACTGAAAACGTCGCCTTCCAGGACCTGGGGCTGGGCACTGGCGTGCGCCTGGACGCCATCATTACCAACCTGGTGACCGCGCAGCCGCGCCTGCAGCAAGACAAGCGCTTCAAGCTGGCCGGCGCGCCGCTGTATGAAGAGCCCAACGCGGTAGCCATCGAAAAAGGCGACCCTGAGTGGGATGCCAAGGTACGCCAGGTGTTCGCCGAGCTGAAGGCTGATGGCACCCTGGCCAAGCTGTCGCAGAAATGGATTGGCGCCGACATCAGCAAATGAGCACCTTCCCCCCCTCCCCCAAGCCCGTGGCAAAGCCTGCGGGCACCGGCCTGTTCGGCTTTCGCACCCGGTTACTGCTGACCTGGCTGGCGCTGTTCGGGCTGTTTGTCGCCTTCTTCCTCAGCTTTGACCTGAAGTTCGCCATCATTCTGGAGAAGTTTCCCAACCTGGCCGGTTTCAAGCTGGGGCCCAATGGTTTTCTGCAAGGCGCCGCACTGACCCTGTTCCTGTGCCTGTGCTCGATGGTGGTATCCGTGCTGCTCGGCTTTGCCGCCGCGCTGGCACGGTTATCCAACAGCGCGGTGTTGGTGGGTGTGGCCAGCTTCTACACCTCGTTCTTCCGTGGCACGCCGCTGCTGATCCAGATTCTGCTGATCTACCTGGGGCTGCCGCAGGTGGGCCTGGTACCCGGCGCCATCAGCGCCGGCATCATTGCCTTGTCGCTGAACTACGGGGCCTACCTGAGCGAGATCTTCCGCGCCGGCATCCTCGGCGTGGCCCGTGGGCAACGTGAAGCAGCATTGGCGCTGGGCATGCGCACGCCGCAGATCTTCTGCCACATCATCCTGCCCCAGGCCATGCGGGTGATCATTCCGCCCACCGCCAACCAGTTCATCTCGATGCTCAAGGACTCGTCGCTGATTTCCGTGATGGGGGTTTGGGAGGTGATGTTTCTGGCGCAGTCGTATGGGCGTTCGAGCTATCGCTACCTGGAAATGCTGACCACCGCCGCCGTGATCTACTGGGTGCTGTCGATACTGCTGGAGCTGCTGCAGGCGCGCCTGGAACGGCATTTTGGCAAGGCTTATCAGCGCTGAGGGCTGCACGGCTCGTGCAAAACCGACAGGCCTGACCGCGCCCCATGCAGGAGCGGCCAGGCTACGCGTAAGTGAAAATAATAAGCGCGGTTGCCAGCAGGATGTGAATGACCAACAGGCTCACCAGCAGTCGTCTCATGCTTGAGGGGAAACGTTTGACTTCATCGAAGTCAATCAACCCCCTGCGCACGAAGAGGCTCGGTATAGCCAGCACCATGGAGATCAAACCCGTACGCATAACCTTGCCCAGAAGGCCTGCATGTTGAAACGTGATTTTGTTGCCGGTCACGAAGCTACAGCGCGTTAGCAACGACTCGTAGTACTCAGTGTATTTATGTGCGATGAAACACTGTACGACCATCGCCAGCATCATGGGTGCAAGAATCAAAATCGCAATTAGCCCAGGCTCAACTTCATTCACTCCGATACTTCCTTGAGATGCTGGCCCGAGCAGCTGGCTTCCAGCAGCTTGCAACTCGCTCTGTCGAGAAACTTGGTGAACGTGAAGTTGGTCAAGGTGGTACGTCCCGATGTTGCACCGCCCATGCCTACCTCTCCTTGGTAATGATGGGTCTGAACCCCAATGAACGGGTGTGACAGGTACGGAGGCAAAGGGTTCCCCCACTGCCCGAGCCGCCACACCCGATGCATGACGCTTCAAGCTCTACAACGCCTTCATCTCTGCAATATCCCGCGCCACCTGATCTGCAGAGTGGTCGAACATCGCCTGTTCCTGCGCATCCAGCGGCAACTCGATCACCCGCGCAAGCCCCTTCTCTGCCAGTACGCAGGGCACGCCCATGGCGATATCCGTTCGCCCATACTCGCCCTCAAGAATCGCCACCGCCGGCAAAATACGGTTCCGCCCATTGGCGATCGCATCGACCATCTGCGCAATGGCCACGCCCGGTGCATCGCAGGCGCTCCCCGTCTTCTTCAACCCCAGAATCTCGCCGCCGCCCTTACGGGTGCGCTCGACAATCTGTTCGATCTGCTCGCTGGACAGGAAGTGCGACAATGGCACCGAGCCAATCTGGCAGTAGCGCATCAGCGGCACCATGCTGTCGCCATGCCCGCCCAGCACCAACGCCGTGATATCCCGTGCAGAAAACCCGGTTTGCTCGGCGATGAAGCACTTCATGCGCGCGGTATCCAGCACCCCCGCCTGCCCGAACACCTTGTCGCGCCCCTGACCGCTCACGCTCCAGGCGCGGTAGGTGAGCACATCGACCGGGTTGGACACCACCAGCACCGTCGCTGTCGGCGCGTGGTGCTTGATATCCGCCATGATGCTGTCGAGGATTGGCAGGTTGGTACTCAATACATCCTGGCGCGACTGGCCGGGCTTGCGCGGCACGCCCGCCGTGATCACCACCAGCTCGGACCCCTCCAGCATCTCGGCTTTGGCCCCGCCGTGAACATGGGTATCGGACCCTGAATCCACAGCCGCCTGCCAAACGTCCAGCGCCTTGCCCTGCGCCAGTTCACCCTGCACGTCCATCAACACCAGCTCACGGCACAACTCATCCCGGGCGATGATCTGCGCCGCCGCCTCGCCGACCAGGCCGGCACCCACAATCGTTAATTTGTTCACCAGACACCTCCCAGCGGCGCGCGCCACCAGGAACACGCCTGCGTATAGAGAGAAGTATTGCCTGCCGGGGCTAAATGGCCACCCAAGATGATGCGACGACCTTCACTTGACAGTGTTCCACGGCAGCGCAAATACTTTGGCCAGATTCATATAGATGACCATACAACAAGGTGAATCAACCAATGACCATGCTGCCCAAGCGCCCCGTCGCCACACCGCCGCCCACCGGCCTCAGCGCCACGCCTCCCTGCTGCCCACCTTCCGTTACCAGGCGCCCGCCTGTGAGCGGCAGCTAGCGCAAAGCCGCGTCCCCTTCCTCGAAACCGTAGCAGCAGCCCAACGGCAGCCACCTGGGCATGCCCCGTGGAAACGCCCGTCACGCCTTCAAACCCTGAGTGCAGCCCGAGCGCCAGCCCAACCGAGACTCCTTGAATGACCCCCTTAGATATACAGCTATTACTGACGGCACTGGCCAGTGTTCTGGTGCTGGTGGCGCTCATCGTTTCGCGCCTGAAAATGCATCCGCTGCTGGCCTTGCTGGTGGTGTCCATTGGCGTGGGCTTCGCGACGCATATGGCGCCAGGCAGCATCGTCTCCCACCTGCTCACTGGCGCCGGCAAGACACTGGGCGCAGTGGGGGTGGTGATTGCGCTGGGTGCAATGCTCGGCAAGATCCTGGCTGACGCTGGCGTCACGGAACAGGTCGCGGATGTCATCCTCAAGCGCACCTCCGACCGCATGATCCCTTGGGCCATGATGCTGGTTGCCTTCGTCATTGGCATCCCCATGTTTTTCGAAGTCGGCCTGGTGATCATGCTGCCGCTGATATTCAGCGTGGCGCGCAAACTGGAAAGCAAGGCGCGCTTCAAAGGCTCGCCGTATGTGTATGTAGGTGTGCCGGTCATTTCGGCGCTTGCCGCCATGCACGGCATGGTACCGCCGCACCCAGGCCCACTGACCGCCATCGCCGTGCTCAAGACCTCGGTTGGGCCCACCATGCTGTATGGCTTCCTTACCGCCATTCCGGCAATGATCCTGGGCGGCCCGCTGTACGGCATGTTCATTTCACCGCGCATGAACACGCGGCCCGATCAGGCATTGCTGGACCAGTTCACACTGGCTGAAAAAGCCGATGGCCAACCCCGCCCCGGGGTAATGGTCGGCATGCTGGCCGCATTGCTGCCGGCCATCCTGATGCTGGTGCATGCCGTCGCCGAGATGCTGCTGCCCAAAGGCAATGCGCTGCTGGAACTGGCCAGTTTCCTGGGCAACCCGCTGATCGCCATGCTGCTGGGCGTGCTGTTCGCTGGCGCCAGCCTGGTGCTTGCGCGCGGCGGCGACGCCGAACAGCTGCGCGATGCACTGGGCAAAAGCCTCAAGCCAATTGCCTCGATCATCATGATCATTGCCGGTGGCGGTGCCTTCCAGGAGATGCTGACCAGCGCCAAGGTAGGCGATGCCATTGTGCACCTGACCCAGCAATCTGCCTTCCCTCCCCTGATCCTGGGGTGGCTGATCGCGATGTTGCTCTCGGTGTCTACCGGTTCCGCCACGGTCGGTATCGTAGGGGCTGCCGGCTTGCTGGCACCGCTGGCAGGTGCAGACCCCAGCCTCAACCTGCCTTTGCTGGCCTTGTCCATCGGCTGCGGTTCGCTGTTTTTCAACTATGCGAACCATGCAGGCTTCTGGATGGTGAAAGAATCCTTTGGCATGACCATGGGCGAAGCCACCAAGACCATTTCGGTGGTGCAGTCCATCGTGGCGGTGGTCGGGCTGATGGTGGTGTTGATGTTGAATGCGGCCATCACCATAGGTTGAACTCGAGTCAACGGGGGCTGCACAGCAGCCCCAATCTGGCCCCACCCTCGAGCAATGATCTGGCCTAACGCTGCAGATCCTGCTCGCTTCGTTCCATTACCTTCCCACACTGCTCGCTGGCCAACCGGCTGATGATCCGGATCGCCTGATGGATACCGGCCGTGTTGCGAAAACTCAGCCGCGGGTTGTGTTCGCACTCGAGCATTTCG
The DNA here is from genome assembly GCF_043103305.1 of Pseudomonas sp. YQ_5. Classification (NCBI taxonomy): domain Bacteria; kingdom Pseudomonadati; phylum Pseudomonadota; class Gammaproteobacteria; order Pseudomonadales; family Pseudomonadaceae; genus Pseudomonas; species Pseudomonas sp. YQ_5. The sequence continues at coordinate 36,890 of NZ_JBICJS010000078.1, forward strand.
TCGTGCTGGACCAGGGCCTCGCCTAGCAGTTCAAGGGTCCAGGCGTAGCTTTGGATGGTGGAGAGGCGTTCTTGGTCAGACATGGCGGGCCTCCGATTGGACGGAGGTGAAGAAAGGTTTGCCGACGGTGAGCTCACTCAGGGCGGCCGAAGAACAACGGCGGCGAACGGATACGCGGATCTGTAACGGGTTTACGGTGGTCATGCATGAGTTCCTTTCGTGATGGAACTGCCACCGCTCGCGGCCAAGCAAGTTAAGGTGGCAGCAGTACGCGGGTTGGCCGACCGGGACGAAAGGAGCCCGGCACACCCGAAGGTGTCCCGCGCACCACCGCCATAACGCAACATCGCGGGCACAAAAAAAGCGCCTGCGATGAAGATTGGGCGCTGATGCGCCTTTCGATTCCGACCGGCCAAGGTCGCATCGCCGATGCTTCGGCGACGTAGGGACTTTATTCCTGGGTGGCTGTTTTCGCAAGTTTCTCGGGGCACGAATAGCCAACGCGCGCCGTAGGAAAACGGCTTGCCACAGGTCATATGTACTTCCCAGGATAAATGCGGTCCGTGTAGGAGCTGGCTTGCCTGCGAAGGGCTGCGCAGCAGCCCCATACTCCGACATGACTGGAATAATCCTTCAGTGGCCTTCAGCAGACTAGGCCAGGCGCAACATGCGATACCTGGCCCAATCAACACCCTCGCCTACCCCTCCAACTCCTGGCCATCGCGTTCCAACACCTTCCCACACTGCTCACTGGCCAACCGGCTGATAATCCGAATCGCTTGATGAATCCCAGTTGTAGTTATTCCTGACTGCTTTTCCGTGCCCGTGGCGATGCCGGCCTCGACACTGCCTTCTTCGCTTTGACTGCCGCAGGGCTTTTCCCTCGTTTCGGGCCGCCCCCCACGTAGGAACTGGCCAGCGGCGCGGCCACAGCGATTGGCCCACCAGCCTTCAACTGGCCGACAGTGTTGCCGACGAGCGTTGCAGTGGGCTTATCTTTGGCAGTCATCACCATCCCCATCCGCACACCAAAGAGACGCAGTACGGCCTCCAAAGTGCTGAGCTTCGGATTCGACTTCCCGCTTTCCAGTTCGTACAGGCTTTTCGTGGACATCTTGCACATGGCCGCGAAGGTCTCTTGGTCAAGCCCGGTGACTTCGAGCCGTAGGCGGCGGATGGATGTCCCGATTGGATCGAGCCCCGCCGCGTTGCGCTTGACGATATCTTCTACGAGCTGGGCGCGCTCTTCAGGCTGTAGTTTTTTCATCGCAGTCCCCACTCCACGAGTCGCTTGTCCAGGTTATTCACGGGTAGAGAGGCTGCATTGCGCATCGATTCGGGCGCATCGGTCAGCAGATCGGGCAACGCCCTGAATGCCTCAGCCGCATGCATCAACCGTTGCAGCAGGACATCGGGATCAGTGTAAGCAACAAGCTCAGCGCAGTTGTCGCGCCAATTGGAAGACCCCTTGCGCTCTGCCGCCCACTTCGTCGTCCGTGTGATGCCCTCTTCATCGAGGATCATTGGCGCGAGGTCATAGATTGGCGCCAAACGAAACCTCCCACCCACACGCATGATGGAAGTGTTGCGGCCGTGATTATCGGTGTTCCCTAGAATGCGGTTCAGCAGATCGCGCCGCACGTACTCGAACACCAGGTCGTCCACCTCATCCTGCTGGCCGTTATCGATCCATAGACCTACCAGGCGGTGAACAACTTCGGCATGCGCCATCGGATGCGCGTAGCCGGTAATACCGCAGATCGAGTACACCGACTCCAGCGGTATCCGCTCCACCACGCCATCCACTACTCGGCGATCAAATCGTGGCATCCAGAGGCTTGGCTTCAATGCCTCTTCAAGCGCCAAGCCATCAGTGGCAACCGTATCAAGGCCGAGGGCAGCAACCGCCTTGTAGTAATGAAACTCTGTTCGCAGGATGTCTTGGTCGCGCTCGCCGCCTCGATTACGCGCGAACTTAATCAGCCAGTGACGGCACGCCTGGTCATCGGGGAGCATCGCATCAGCATACAGAGCACCGCCGTGGGCTTCGGTCATGACCAGCTTGGGGGCTTGCCCGTTGGCACCGGTAGCACCGCCCAACGCCGCGCCGGTTTCATAGGCGTACTCAAGAAATTCGTTCGTTCTGTCCACGACCTCAGCACGCGCGAAAGCCTCGTTCCGATCCGGCTGAAGGCCTTCCACCGATTCCTTGATGCGCAGATGTCCAATAGGCGCCGGCGTGAAACGTTCCAGAAGGTACAGCCCCATTTCCACACCTTCGGGCTTAAGACGCCCATAGCGGGATTCAAGAGAGTCCTTGGCAGCACCAGAGGGAATGATGTCGTAGAGGAATGCTGGATACCCTTTGACGTCATGGTGGTCCCAGTTCAACGGAAGGTTAACGCTTAGGGCGAGTTCGCAACGATCTTCCATGCGATCAACGTTCGCGATGATGTAGTCGCCGTCGTAGGCGACAAGGCACCTTCCATCAGCAACACGCTCGGGGTTCTCAACCGTGAGTGTCGCTGCATCGCGCCATGCACCATCGGAGAAAGCCTGGATCGTGAGTCTGAGCGGCATCGCGACACCATTAATCAGTACTTTAATGCTGATTATCATAGTGCGCATGGCAGGAATCGGCAATATTTTGCTGATTAAAAGCTTAATCGCTGGAAAACCGGCACAACACTACCGATTATGCATTCACAGCGCGCGGGAGGGGGCTAGAGGAGTTGCTGCACCTGGGAAGCAGGAACTGCCTGGGGTTCGGCCTATGAGTGATAGGACCATGTTTATTTGCGCTGGGTCAGGTGGTGGATGGCACGGGCTTCGATGCCGCACTTCGAGCAGAAGGCAACCTGGATACCCACGGGACAAAGGCCCAAATCTATGTCCTTTAGCCTGACACCATGAACGCCTCGTCCCCAACCCTACGCGAGATAACCCTGCAACAATCGCCGCACATTTTCTACCAGCTCAGATTCCCCCTTGCGCGGTGGAAGCAGCAAGAACCTGGCCTGCGCCAACGCCGGCAGTCCAGTCCTGTAGGGCTCCACGCCGTCCGGTATGGCACTCGCATTAAGGCACGCAATGCCAAGCCCTGCCCTCAATGCTGATTGCAACCCCGCCACACCTGAGGTCGAGTAAACGATCTCGTATTCGACATGGGCGCGTTCCAATATCTGGCAGCTGTAGTCCGACAATCCACATCCGCTGATCGCGAGCAGTGGCAGCGGCTGCCCAGGCTCTGGGACCCAGCCTGCAGCGGCAACCCACTGCAGGGGTTCCTGCCTCACCTCGAAGGTGTTGGCTGTGGGCAAGCGTTCGTTAAAACACATGGCCAAGCCGATATCCAGGTAGTCACTTGCCTGATCCATTTCCAGGCTCTTTTTCATCACCACATGAAGTCGAAGCCGTGGGTGCCATTCACGTAATTTTTTCAGCAGGCCAGCAATGTCGTCGGGGCGGAAGTAATCGGTGATCGCCAGGCGTATCTCCCCTTCGAACTGTTCGCCTCGGACATCGGACAGCGCCCGCTCGCCCAGGGTGAGGAGCTGCCTGGCGTGGCGTACAAGGCGTTCACCTGCCGGGGTTGGGCGAACGCCTTGCTTGCCTCGGATGAGCAAGTCGACGCCGATGGCGTCTTCCAGCTTACGCAGCTGTTCGCTGATGGCGGAGGTTGAGCGAAACAGGCCAGGCGCGGCAGCAGAGATGCTGCCAGCATCGCAGACCGCCAAGTAGACGTGGAGCTGGGCAAGGTCGAAGTGGTACATGCAAGTTCCGGATAAACAGGAAGATAAGGCCTGATATTCCCGCTTTTTGGGATCGTGTTCAAAGGCTAAGTTACAGGCAAATCACTTACGAGGATCACCCAAATGCCTGGTATCACCTTGACCTTATCCGGCGCGCCAGATGCTGCGCTGGCGTCGCGCCTCGGTCATGAGCTGACAGAACTGACTGCTCGTGTTCTGGACAAGCTGCCATCGCAAACGATGGTGATCGTTCGGTTCATCGATCCTGGGTTGTGGTTCATCGACAGTGAGTCACTTGAGTGCTTGGGGCGAAATAGCTTTCGCCTGGAGGTCACGATCACCGACGAGACGACGACAGTGGAGCAGAAACGGCGTTATCAGCGTGAGTCGTATGATTTGCTTTCGCAGCGCATCGGGAATGTGCACCCGCATTCGAATGTTCACCTCATCGAGGTGCGTGCTACGGCCTATGGTTATGGCGGGGTGCCGCAGGCTGCGAAGCTCTGGGGTTGAGAAAGGCAGCAGGGGATGGATGCTTGGGGCTGGAGTGGGTGTGGATGGCACGGGCTGCGCCCGTGTTCGCAGGACACAATCTCCCACAGAGGGAGGGCTGACTTTGAGAGGCTCACTTCACATTGGATCGGGCGGGTGTGGCGGTTCGAGATACAAAAAAGGCCTGCATCGCTGCAAGCCTTGATGTCTGGTGCGGAGACAGACGGACGGTTGTTGGGCGTCAGGGCCCGGTTTTCACGGGGCTGGAATTTGGTGGATTTATAGACGTACCTCATAGGGTATCTATAAAAAAATCAGCTATTTATGGCTTTCAGTGGAATCGAATCGGGACTTGCGAAGGATCCAGTGAGAGCTACGACCTCCGTGGCATCAACGTTCACGCCTTGATGAATCCATAGGTCACCCACATCCAAGCGAAGCCAAAGGCCGTCAGCCACGTGGATACCTGTAGAGCCAACTTAAGTTTTGCAGGGAAGTTTTCTAGTTCTTCGATGTCCAGATGCCCTCGGCGCATATGTACGCCAGGCCAAGTGAGTATTCCACAAAGAAACGTTATCAGCAGCCACCGAGCGCCAAAGCGCCGCGTGCCCAAAAAAAGTTTCATTTGCTCCAGGCCGGGATGACTTTGGATAGCTGAGGTTGCAACAGTGAAATTTCTTGTACTCGCGATGAATGCACTGACCGCACAACCGGCCAACGCGATCACGAACGGACACGCCAGCATTATCCACTTCAGCCACACGGGCCAACTCTCGAACTCAGTCATAATGTGATTCGTAGATCAGCTCGCCCATTTGCTCACCGCCCTCCGCACCGGCGATGCTCCCAGCAAAAGCCCCTCCCCCGACCAGCGCAATGCCACATACCGGCGCCCCGAAACCCGCGGTACCAGCAGAGAACACCCCACATACAGCGAGCGCAGTGATCCCAGCAATCTTGCCACCCACGATCCCTCCCGCCAGCCCCCCAGCGAAAGCACCTGCCTCAGACAAACGAATTTTTTTGCAGTCTTCGGTTTCCCCTGCACGGCAGGCCTCTTGGACTTTCAGATAGGAAGATGTACCACCTAAGCCAATTCCGACATGCCCACCATACCGAAGGTACTTACTAAGCTTCGCCACTTTGTCCAAGTATGTGGCGTACCCAGGAATCTGCCCTGGCCCACCGGCTTTTGACCAATGATGCACAAGGCTCTTGGTCGAGATATTCAAGCTTTTCTTCAGCCGCTCGTAGGCCCCTAGATTCAGATGTTTATTTAGAAAAGTCGCCTTCAGCTGACCATCTAGCTGCTCCAATAACAGCCGTCGTTCGGCGAAGAACGATGGACTATTCAGATGGCCATGGCGCAGAAATTCTTGCTGATGCAAACGCTCGATGTTGCCAAGTGTGCTGCGAAGCTGCCGGAGGCCGTGGTCCATCATGTCCTTACCCACACCCATGGAGAGACTGGCGTCACTAAGCAGTCCGGCAATTTCAGCCTGATACTCCATCATGAAATCTGACTCGGCAAAATCGAGTACAGCCAAGGAACGTCGCGCGCGCTCGGCGGCCGCCATGAGTTGGCCCTCCTCCTGGGTGCAGGCATAACCGTTATCCGGATCGCCGATGACGAAGATTTCCCCTGCCTTGAACCCCTGCTCGAAAGTCGGGTTCAGGCGTTGCAGGTACGAAATGGGCAAGGTCGAATCATGGCTAGCCAGTTCCAACAGAATCTGCGGGAACGACATGCTCCGGGGCACCACATAGAATCCCGGCTGCATCTGCCCTGGCAATCCGCCAACCATGGCGTGCGAAGCCCCTGCCAAAGCGCTAGAGCTCCCAGGGCCAGCGGGTTTGAGGCTAGTGCGTACGGCAACCGGCAGCCGCGGCGGGGGCATTTCCCCTAAAGGCGCCACCACCCGGTTGCTACCCTCTGGGCAACCGCAATCAACTAACGCGCCATCCATCGCGACTGGCTGGCCATCCGAGATGAAGTGCCACACCCCTTCGACGACCTTTCCTTCCAGCCCGCAAAGTGGACAAGGTGTGGTGGGATCCCCCATCCTCAGGACCATTCGTCCCTCGTCGAGGTAACCTTCCCCGGTGGCGATGCAAATCGCACCTGTGGTGGTCACATCACCGTCTACTGCTTGGCCAAGCCCATCCAGACTGACGCGCATTTCAGAGTCCCTTGCGAACTGTAGGAGCGAAAGAACCTAACAGCTAAGAAGGGGCAAATGAGGCCTCGAGCAGCTAACGAGACGATTCCTACGAGCAACGCGGATTTAGGACTAGGCACGACCTAGCGGTTTGAGAACGGGACAGCGGGAACAAAAAAGCCCGCACAAGGCGGGCTTCTATTGGTGCCAGGTAGCGAGAAATCGCCATAGGCCAACTGATTCTGGTGCGGAGACAGGAATCGAATCAATGCTCAACCGTATGAATCTAATCAGTATTGTTCCTCAGACTAGAAGTCTCTATCTCTAAAATTATCCTCAGCCGATTTCCTGGGTGAGAACCATCTTGAAAAAGCCCTGGCGAGATTATGGAAAGCGCTGAAGGGTTCTGCGACCCATTCCCCAACCTTAGCCTTAGTCGCTTCTCGCGGATGGCAGTTACCAACCATAGCCGCCGTTAGTGACGCACCGAAATCGACCAGAAGCAGTCCTTAGGCTCTGTACGAAACCCCGAGAAATCCAATCGCCGCGCCTTGAACGCCGAGATTTGAAGAGTCCCCCGCCATCGACGGAAAGGAATTCTGTGATGGCAAAGCGGTACAAACTCTCGGACGAGGCCTGGGGAGTAGTCTCCGATCTCTTTATGGAACCCCATGGCCGAAGGCGGCCGCGCCTGAGCGATCGCCTGATGCTTGATGGCGCGCTCTGGGTGCTCTGCTCGGGTGCTGCGTGGCGAGATATGCCGGAGCGTTTCGGCCCGTGGTCAACGGTGTATCAACGGTTTCGGGGCTGGCGAAATCAGGGGACGTTCGATCAGATGCTCAAACGCCTGCACCTGAGATTGAATGAGCAAGGCTTGATCGACCTGCAGACCTGGATGATCGACTCAACCGCAGTACGCGCAAACCGAGCCTCTTCTGGCGCCGGGAAAAAAGGGGCCTGACGAGCCTGCCGATCACGCTTTAGGCCGCAGTCGTAGCGGCCTGACAACCAAAATCCACATGCTCTGCGACGCCAATGGGAGACCGTTGCGCTTCCTTCTCTCTGGCGGTCAAGCCAGTGACATCAGCTACACCCAGCTACTGCTGGACGAAGTCAGCATTCCATCGAGCCAACGTGGCCGCCCGCGCAAACGCTGTAAATGGCTGCTTGCTGACAAGGGCTACGACGCCGAAGCGCTACGCCGTTACTGCGATCAATATCGAATGCAGACCGTCATCCCGTTGCGATCAATGAAGCGAAAACCCAAGCCTGGCTTATCCAGGCTGTTTGATCGACCTAAGTACCGACAGCGCAACATCATCGAGCGTACGTTTGGCTGGCTGAAAGAAAACCGCCGCATCGTAACGCGCTTCGACAAGCTCGCGAAAAGCTATGCCGCCATGGTCTCACTGGCCTGTTGGATGCGGTGTTTGCGACATCTCTTTTCGTACAGAACTTAAGGACAAGGGAGTGAAGAGGTTCACAGTGATACTCGAGCAGCGGAGCTCTGATGAGAAGGCAGCTAAGAGCAGTGTGAAGGCCACGGCCAAGCCCGATACCGGCACGAAGGCCAAGCGCTCATCTAGTCGGCAAGGCAGGACGTTGAGATTCGACAAGGAGTGACGGCCAAGCCCTTGGTTGTCGAGGGAGGTGTCGCCCATGGCTCGTGTTCGTCGCTGCTTCGGGCACGGAGTGGCCGCCTGGCTGTAAAAAGGTCAGGTGGACGCCCCTCTTGGTGGTGGTAGGGAGGGCCGTCGCAGTCAAGCGGGGTGATGTCGAAACAGATTGTCTGCGCTGATAGCATTCAGCTATGATCATGCGATTACTTATCAAATGCACTAGAGCGTCCCTTTAAGGGCGTTAAGTACTTTCATTGCCTGGGCCGCTGTAAATGAACAAGCCGATTAAAGCTCCAAAATTACGTTGGTCGCCCCTGTGGTCTGTCGAGATTCTTATCTGGATGGTTGTTCCAGTTTTGATGTTATTTCGTCAGACTTACTTATACGGGCATAACGCTATTGACTATTTTGTTCAAGAAAGTTTTGGACAAGTGATAGTGGCGACGCTATTTGTCCTGTTCCCAATATTTTTTAAGCAAATCTTTTCAAGCTTTCCTCTGGAGTTTTTGCTGAAAGGTAAGGCTTTCCAGCAGGCTCCTGTCGGCCTAGAACATACTGCCCCGCCCAGGGCTGGGGATGGTTCAGACGGTAGCCATGCAAAGCGTTCTCGGTTTTCGAGCGGAACAGATCTTTTATTTGATCAAGCTGAAAGCTCCCGAAATTTGGCCAGAAGCATTTATGGGCGTGCCGGCGTATATCTACTTCTTGGTATATTTGTGGCATTTTCCGGCCTTGCTTTTTTCTATATTCAGACGCCCATTCTAAATGAGCCGGGTCAGCTCATCGATAAGCTGCTGCTTTTGGCACCGAAGTTTGGGATATTGTTCTTTATTGAGTTTGTTGCTTTCTTTTTCTTGAGACAGTATCGATCGGCTATGGATGAGTTTAGGTATTACGAGTCGATCGCAAGAAGGCGCGAAGAAGTCAGCGCGCTGCTCATACTTTCAGCTGAATCCGAGCCGAAGATTAATCTGATGGAGCTTCTGAAAAGCGACTGCTACTTCTCAAAAGTTTCCGCACTTGAGAAAGATCAGTCTACAGAAATCCTTGAAGCCAGGAAGCTGGAGAAGGGCGAGCTTGAGCTACTAGGGAAAGTCGTTGAATCGGTTGTCAAGGCAAAAGGCTAGGGTCCGCTAACTTACGGACGCTAGTGGTAAGGCCGAGGGGGCCTAGCGAGACGAATGTGATGTGCTTCCTCTGCATGGCCGCTGGAGGGAGTTAGCACCTACCCAGCAGAGTAGGTGCGTATCCTATTGCAGAATCGTCGTTGCCGTCGAATGTCACAGAGCGGCTAAAGGAAAAACTTAAGCCACTGCCTTGTTTGTCAACCTTGCATCATAGATGGGCAGGGTGGCGCGTTTTAACAAGGCTTGCACAAAGAAGTTCAACGAGTTCTTGGAGCACTTTCCTTTTCGACGCTCGAGGTAAAAATCCCGCGAGGCTCTCCAGGCCAAGGCAGCCATGCCAAAGACTACGGCGCAGTAGATTGCAAGGATGATGCTGGTAACAGTGTAAGCTGTGAGATTGTGAAGGTATGGAGCTGCTTGCGCTTTCAAGCTTTCATTGTTGTCCAATATCCTGAATGTTGCGTTCATCGCGAGCCCGACGAAGCCAAGGGTGAAGAAGCCGCGAAACAGCTTTATGCTGAAAATGTGGTTAATGATGCTTTCACCTAATGTCAGCGCATTTTCTTTAAAGCTTTTGCTAAGAGCAATGACTTTTTCGAGGTTTTCTACAATTTCTAAGTAGGAAGCCTCGGAGGCATTAATGTGCCGCTTTAGCCAAGCACTCTTATAGTCCTCTAGCCTGCTGCGGGAGTAGGTTGTCTCGTTACCCAGGATGCCATGCTTTTTGAGCATAAACTGCCGGTATTCCGGCTCGTATCGGCGTGCGAGTAGGTAAAGAGCGATTAGCTCGAACATAGCGGCAATGAGACAAAGGGGCAGGGTTAGCTTGGAGTCTGCGACCTGAGCAGCAAAAGACCCAACCATGAAGATAACGGTTAACAGGATGAAACCGATGGCGAGCTTATAGGTCTTTGTCTTGGGACCCGACGCAATCGTGGATGGGCCGAAGGCAAGGTTGTACTTCATTGCAACTGTTTCGATTTTTTCTAACGTTAGAATTTCCATTGTTCTCTTGTATTACATCCATTGTTGCAACCATGATTCTAAATCAAAGCACTTAGTGACAGCCCTGATGAGTGACTGTTCACGGTACCTTACCGCACCTCGCCAGATCTGTCAGCGCTGTATCCCATGCCAGGTGTAGGTCTCTGCCTCGGGCCCTGGGTGGCCGCCTGGCTCTCAACTGAATGTGTTCTGGGGGCCAGAGGGCGTTGCGTAGGGAAGCGGCCCTTTTCAGCAAACTCAAAATGACCTTGAGCCTGTTCCCTAATTGCCATCTAAATTTTAATGAAGCGCTGACCGTTGAATCGCTCCTGGTTTTGTAGACGACGGATGACCGCTTGTGGCCGAGAGCTGAGGCCCGGTTGAAGGTGGGTTGCTTAAGATGCCTATGTCATACATCTGGCAGGTAA
>NZ_JBICJS010000079.1:0-51890 GCF_043103305.1 Pseudomonas sp. YQ_5
GGCCCTCATGGCGAAGATGAAGATCGCGCAGAGTCCCACTTTCGCTGCCGTGGTGCAGGTTCCGCGCATTGGCGCCGAGCCGGCGCCGGTCGAATTCCAGTTCCGCTACATGGACCGCGTGGCCCTGTCCTCAATGTTTGATCGTTGGAATAAGGCTCGCGATGCCTGGGCGGAAAAGGCCCAGAAGGACGGGGCGACTTGGGAGGGGTCATTACCGGTGAAATCGCCCTGCTGGCTGAGCGGCTGGACGATATCGTCACAGGCCGGGACCTGGAGGATGAGTTCAGCGCCGAAGCCATCGCCGACCTGGTGCCCACCTGCACCGGCGCGCCGAAAGCATACGCGTCATGGAAGCCGAGGCGATGGCAGTTGTGGTTGAGGCAGACAGAGTTGATTGAAGAGGTGCGCCCGGGTCCAAGATTGCCTTAGAATGCGCCCCTCTACCATCTCAAAGGACTGAATTGTGGTAAGTCAAAATGCCATTGCCTGCCCGCACTGTCACGGTCAAAACGTGCAGCTTCTTTCTGCCATTCATGCCGCTGGAACCTCTCATATCCATGCCACTCATGAGGCGCACTCAGGTTTCGGGCCGCGTGTGAGTGTTGAAACGACCGGGCGCCAGCAAACTAACCTCGCTGCTAGTGTCGCCCCGCCGGGGGCCAAACGTCTGCTTGGTCCGGTTGTCCTCGCTGGAGTTGGCACAATCATTCTATACGATGGCCTTAAGCTTTCTTGGGAGGTGGATTGGACCCGGGTTTTCATTGGCGTGACGTTCATCACCATTGGTGTGATCGGGTTTGTGCGGCACTGTCGATACAACGTTAAGCAATATGACGAATATGAGGAGTGGCGCCGTACCTGGTTGTGCCATGCTTGTAACACGAGATTCCAGCCTTCGTAACTGATTGGCTTCCCTTATTAGAGCCCGCCTTGTGCGGGCTTTTTGTTTTCCGTTTGGAGTAGACCATGACGACCATCGCCTCCCTTGGCCTGCAGATCGACTCCGGTGGTGCCGAGGCCTTTCTCTGGTCGACGCCGCTCGGAGATCTCTGGCTCTTCCCTTGTGCCGACCCCAAGCCCACGCCCGTTGGTGGTAGCCGATTCAAAGTCACCGCTACCTTCGAGCGGGCATTTCACCCGTAAGGATTCACCGCAGTGGTATTCCTTCTTGTAGCGACACTTGGCCTGGTAGTTCACGGAGGCGATTCGATTTTCTTCAGGTATGACGATTCCTTGGCCTCCATATAGCGGCAGTGAATAGAGGGGAGAGGGGGTTGGAGCAGCGGTAGTGGCGCCACTTGCGCAGCAACGCTGCCCGCTCGGCCAGTTGGGCGCGAAGGGCGTCACGCTTTTCTCGAATCAGCCCACGCAAAGCGATCAGCTCAACTGCATATTTCCGATGCTCCGCTTTCACCCGTTCAACCTCGCCAGGATCGACGTGGGTGTAGAGCGGAATGTTGTAGTCGTTGACCGCCGAGGCAGGCGCTCCACCGAATTTGAGGTTGTGCTGCTTAACCTCGGTCGAGATCGTGGCGTACGCCTGAGGTGAGCGTGAGTCCATCCATGCCACCGGCTTGGCCCGGTGCTGGGCCGGCAGGTGCTAAACCCGACATCGATCCAAGGCCAACTACAGGCTGGCCCATCGGCGCCGCATCCACCATGGCACTGATACAGAGTGATACGTCCCCTCAGCTGCCAGCGGCCCACTGGCGCCGCTTGTCCATGATGAAGTCGACGAATGCTCGCAGGCGCAACGGCATGTGCCGGCCCTGGGGATATAGCAGGGTGAACGGCCGCGAGCGGCCCGCGAAGGGCCGCAGCACCTCGACCAGCGAGCCCTCGGCCAGCTCGTGCTCGACGATGAAGCGGTAGGTCTGGAACAGTCCCGCGCCGTGCTTGGCCAAGGTCACGCCACCGAGCACGTCGTCCGAGCAGACGTAGCCGCCCTGGGTGAGGACTTCCCGTTCGCAGCCCCCCTCGTCGAACAGCCAGGCGATGCGCCGACCGCTGCTGGGCAGTTCGAACTGGATGCAGTCATGCCGCGCCAGTTCTTCAAGGCTCTGCGGCTCGCCCGCGTGTGCCAAGTAATCTGGAGTGGCCACCACCACCAGCCGGGCATCTTCCAGCGGCCGGGCGATCAGGGTCGAATCCGGTTGTGCACGCACGCGGATGGCCAGGTCGTAGCCCTCGCCGACAAAGTCGATATTGCGGTTGCCCAGGTGGATGTCGACCTGCACCTTCGGGTAGCGCCGGCGAAACTCGGGCAGCAACGGCAGGATTCGGTGGTGCCCGTAGGTCGTGGGCAGGCTGATGCGCAGCGTGCCCGAAGGCTCCTGCTGCTGCCCGGTCACTACCCGTTCGGCCTCCACCAGCTGGGTCAGTGCCTGACGACACTGTTCGTAGTAGCCTCGCCCGCCCTCGGTAAGACGGATGCTGCGAGTGGTACGGACGAACAGTCTGGAGCCCAAGCGCTCTTCCAGGCGGCTGATCGAGCGACTGACCGCTGCCGGCGTCACGCCCGCCGCGAGACCGGCTGCGGTGAAGCTGCCCAGCTCCGCCGCCAGACAGAACAGCTCGATGCTGCCGAGTAGGACGTCGTCGAAATGCCGCTGCATTGATTACACCATGTATCAACTGAAGTTCTCGCTGCCATATTTATCCTTATCTGAAGCAAAAATATAGTCCTCCCAACGGCGCTCTTCGGCGCCACCTGATTGGGAGATACGACATGAGCAACAGCAAAACGGTAGTGATCACCGGCGCCTCCAGCGGCATCGGCTTCGGCCTGGCCAAGGCTTTCCTCGCCAGTGGCTTCAATGTGGTCGGCAATGCTCGCTCCGCCGAACGCCTCGCCGAGGCCAAGGCACAACTGGACAGCCCCGCCTTCATCGGCGTGGCCGGCGATATCGCCAAGCCTGAGACCGCCCGCCGCCTGATTCAGGCCAGCATCGACGCCTTCGGCCAGGTCGACGTGTTGGTCAACAATGCTGGCTTCTTCCTGCCCAAACCCTTCATCGAATACAGCCCGGAAGACATCCAAGGCATGCTGGAGACCAACCTCAAGGGCGTGGTCTACGCCTCCCAGGCCGCCGCCGCGCACATGATCGAGCGGCGTCAGGGCCAAATCATCAACATCACCGCCGCTGTGGCGCTGCAACCCAACATCGCCGTGCCCGCCGCCCTGCCGGTGCTGATCAAGGGGGGGCTCAACCAGGTCACCCGCGCGCTGGCGCTGGAGCTGTCGTCGCACAACATCCAGGTTAACGCGGTGGCTCCCGGCATCATCGAGACGCCGATGCACGATCCGGCCAGCTTCGACTTCCTCAACGGCCTGCAACCGGCCGGACACATCGGCCGCGTAAGCGACATTGCCGACGCCGTGCTTTACCTGGCCAACGCCGGGTTCACCACGGGCGTGGTGTTGCCGGTCGACGGCGGTATGAGTGTCGGCAAATGGTAATAGGCTGAACGTAACGGGGAGGCATCCCGCCTCCGTGCCCTGATTTCCCCAGCCCATAGGAGTAATACCATGCCCTTCGTCAGCGTCCGCATCACTCGCGACGGCGTCACCCGTGATCAGAAAGCCCAGGTCATCAAGGAAATCACCGAGACCTTGCAGCGAGTGCTCGGAAAGAAACCTGAGCTCACCCATATCGTGATCGAGGAGGTCGACACCGATAACTGGGGCTACGCCGGCATGACCACCACCGAGTACCGCAGCAAAAAAACTCAGGGATGAGCTGCGAACTGCCCCGGCGGCGCGAATCAGCGCCTCCAGGGCGGCCTTGGCTCGACACGCTTGCGAAGGAGAACCCACTTGGAGACCGGGGTGGCCAATACGCTAGCGCATCTCGTATAGGGAGAGTCTCGCCCCATGTTACCGAGTCTTAACTTCCTCAGGATAACGCTGGCACATAGACAACTTGGTCACGCCCTCCATGTTTGGCCGCATAGAGACCGCCGTCAGCGCGCCTTATTGCATCATCAATCTGCTCACCAGGGGTAAGCAGGGTGCATCCAATGCTGATGGTCATTTTCCGAGGGCCGCCGGGTATCAAAAACGGCGCGCTGCCGATTGACTGACGCAAGCGCTCCGCAATCTGCGTTAATTCTTGGCTATCTTTAACCCGTAGCAGGGCCACGAACTCCTCTCCTCCCTGGCGTACCAGCAGGTCATCTGGCCGAAGCGTAGCCCGCAGTCGGCGGGCACACTCGCAGAGCACTTTATCGCCGGCATCGTGGCCATGCTCGTCATTGACGGATTTGAAACGGTCGAGGTCTGCGTATACGGCTCCTAGCTGTAAACCTCGCTCCTCAGCCAAATGAAGCTCTCGGTTCTGAAATGCTGCCAACGCCCCGCGGTTCCATAGTTGTGTCAAAGGATCAAGCAAAGCCCTGCGCTGCCCGCGATCCATTTCAACACGCAAGGCGCGATTGACCTGAGCTAGGCTCCGCAGTTGCAAATAACCCTCGGTGAGCGTGGCTAAGTCCCGAAAATTAGCCTGTTGCGCTT
The DNA here is from genome assembly GCF_043103305.1 of Pseudomonas sp. YQ_5. Taxonomy (NCBI): domain Bacteria; kingdom Pseudomonadati; phylum Pseudomonadota; class Gammaproteobacteria; order Pseudomonadales; family Pseudomonadaceae; genus Pseudomonas; species Pseudomonas sp. YQ_5. The sequence continues at coordinate 4,514 of NZ_JBICJS010000079.1, forward strand.
CGCTGAGCTTCCGCGGCCGAGGATCGAACATGCACAGGGTGCCAATGGCTTTGCCATTTGAGGCACGTAACGGGTGGCCCGCATAGAACCGGATATAGGGTGGGTTCAGCACGAGGGGATTGTCCTCGAAGCGTGAATCGCACCTGGCGTCGGAAACCATCAAGGTATTTTCGCCGAGAATCGCGTAGCCGCAAAAGGACACATTGCGCTTCGTCTCGCTTACCTCGATGCCGATTCGAGCCTTGAACCACTGCCGATCCTGATCGATTAGGCTGATCAGAACGGTCTCGACCTGGGCTAGTTCTTGGGTGAGTCGTACCAAGGTATCAAGATAATGCTCGGCCGGCGTATCGACCAAGTCCATGTCATCAAGTGTGCGCTGACGAAGTGCTTCATCAGCGGGTAGGGGACAAGCTGGCATGTCTGTTACTCCACTCCTTCGTTCTTTTTTTCACAAACGCGGATAGAAAAATCTCAAGCATCTTGGCCAATGCCGCACACGCTCGGCGCCTTCAGGCCAGCCGAAGTAGAGAGCATAGCAAACCGGTTGGCTCTATCCCGGATCCTCCAGTGGGTCATACCTGTGGCGTTGATCGGCGCGGCTCGGTCGGTCGCCCAAGACCTCGACAAACTTCTAAGACTTACAGGCGGCTTTAACAAACGGTTGAGGTTGTCGCCCCTGGCTGCCTTATTGGAAAACCGGTATTGACCTCGAGTTAAGTCAAGGTTTTAGAGTGGCGTCCGGACGCTCTCGCTGCTTTCGGAAACGAACTCACAAAGGACCAGGAATGGACACTCCGACTTCACTGCTGATTTTCCAGATCACCTGCTGCGTTGGCTTGAGCCTGTGGCTGAGTATCAGCCTGATCAACAACCTGCAGGCCTTTGCCAGCTCAGCCGGGGCGATCGGGGAGACCATGTCGATGGCGCCGCTGGCCCAACCTCCCGGAATCAGCCTCCCTCTGCTGGTGCGAGCGATGACCTCTCACGCCATCCATCGCTTGGCCTTGTCGATCATCGTGCTGACACAGGCAGCCGCCGTTCTCGCGGCTTGGGTTGGCTGTTATGAACTGCTGCTTGGCGCCGGCCTAGAGGTGGCGCGGCCCTGGTTGAACCTGGCCTTGAGCGCAACGCTCGGGTTCCTGTTCGCGATGCTGCTGGGCGGGATATGGTTCGGCTACTGGATCCGCCAGGAAGGGTTGCAACTGACCCATCTGCTGTTGATGGTCTGGATCCTGCTGCACTTCGTCGTACTGAATGTCCGGTGGAGTTGAGCGGCCCAGGGAAGCTTGGAGCATTTCAGTTAAAAGGAGCAACAGATGAAGATGATGATCGTAGGCGCCGGCAGAGGGTTGGGCCGGGCTTTGCTCGAAGGGCTCGGCAAGCCAGGGGACACGCTGATCGGCGTATCACGCAAACAGCCGTCAGACTTGGCCCTTGCCCCGGACATCGATCTGCACTGGGTCGATGCCGACCTCGCCAAACCAACGGCGGCTGTAGCACAGATCGCGGATCGGACACCTGCCGATCTGGATGTCCTGATCTACAACGTTGGCATCTGGGAAGAACACGCCTTCAGCGAGCACTATGCATTCCTTGACGACAGCGACGAATCGATCACCAGGCTGGTCGAGGTGAATATCACGGCCACGCTGCTTCTGCTCAAGCGCCTGGTGCCCAAGTTGCTTGGCGCGCCCCGGCCGCAGTTGATCCTCACCGGTTCGACCTCAGCTCTTCGCCAGAGTGGGCGCCCGGAGGTAGCGTTCGGCGCCTCAAAGTTCGCCCTCAACGGCATGGCTGATGCGCTGCGCGAAGGTTTTAGGGATGACAACCTGGCGGTGACCGTGCTTCAACTGGGTTATCTGAATACCGACGACTCCCTGAACACTCCATTGGCACAAGCCGCAGCACGTGGCGAGCGGCGCCAGGTACCGGTGCATGATGTGGTCACTATGGTCGACGCGCTGTTGCGCTTGTCCGGGGCTTCGTTCGTACGGGAGCTGATCTTGCCGGCTATCGGTGATGAGCGCTTCTGAGGCCAAAGCTGCCATCAGCCCTCAAGTTTACTGGCTGTCGACTCAGGGCAATGCCGGCGGGGGTGCTCACGGCCAACGCCGCCGCCATCGAAGCCAGCACCAGGACCAGGTGCGCTTGCAGGTAGAAAGCCAGATCGTCGCGGTAGCGGGCGATCGTATCGATGCCGATCCAGTGGACCAGCAGGCCCAGGATGACGAGCACGGCGGCCCATCCCAACAGCCCTTTTCCGTAGCGTGCAGCCACAGGCGGACTCCTTCTTGCCGTCGGCGCTCGCACTCCCGTGTGGCCGGCCATTCCTGGCGGCGGGCAGTGTGAACGCGAGTAGCTGCCCGATGCGCGCCAAAGGCGCCAATCAGGCCATGAGCTGAACCCCGCCAGGTCCGAGATGCAGGTGTAACCAGCCCTGAACCAAAGCGGGTTGCAAGGGAGTGACGTCTCCATGGAGGCAAAGATTCCCATCTGATGCGGCTTTTGGCCAGTGTTAATCACTGGCACTAGCGGAATTCGGCGCAAAAAAATAGCGATTTACTGCGTTGAAGGCGTTGAAAAACCTGCCCTACGGCCCTGTGCAGAGTTGCCCGCGAAGGGCCGCAGGCGGCCCGGGTTTCACGCGATGCGGCCGCCGCCATCGACATAGAGGGTCGAACCGGTGGTGTAGCCGTTGTCGATGAGGAAGCAGACAGCCTTGGCGGCATCCTCCGCCAGCCCGATGCGGCCGACCGGCAGGCGGTTGGCCACGCTGTCGAACAGCGAGGCGCGCTTGTCCTGCGCTAGGCCGTCCCACAGCTCGGTCGCCAACAAGCCGGGCGATACGGTATTGACGCGCACAGGCGCCAGCTCCAGCGCCAGGGCCCGGCCCAATGCCTCGAGGGCCGCGTTGATCGCCGACTGCAAGGCGCTGGCCTTGCCAGGGCGCACCGACAGGTAGCCGGCGACGAAGGTGAGCGAGCCCTGGGCGCGCAGCGGGATGTACTTCGCCGCGCTGTAGGCGCCCCAGAACTTGCTGTCCATGGCCTGGCGCGCGGCGGCGTTGGGCAGTGCCGCGATGCTGCCCATGGGCGTGTCGGCGGCGCTGATCACCACATGGTCCCAGCGCGGGCCGTCAGCCAGGGCCTGGAGCTGCGCGGTATCGGTGATGTCGAGTTGCAGGTGCCTGGCGCCAGCGCCGAGCTGTTGCCGGGCTGCCTGGAGTTTTTCCAGGTTGCGCGAGGCGATGGTCACCTGGGCGCCCAGGCGGTCGAGCAGTTTCGCCGTGGCAAGGCCGACGCCGGACGAACCGCCGATCACCAGCACCGATGTTACTTTGAAGTCGAACATCAGGCGTTCTCCACCAGGTCGCTGGAGCGCACACGGGCATAGCTTTCCCGTTCCAGCTCGGTGATCTGAACGGCTATGTCGCAGTTACCAAGGGTCAGCGCCTGGTGGAAGTGCTCGGACAACACCCGCAGGGCGACCTGTGACATGGCCTTCTTCTGCTGTGCGCTCTTGCCGAAGAACGTCTCGATGTTCAACCGCACGAACGAGGCGTCGCCGTCGCCCAGGCCGATATGGAAGGTGTCGACCGGGAAGATCCGGGACTTGAAGTCCTGGGTGCGAAACTCACCGGCCTGGGCCAGTTGCACATGCAGGGCGTTGAACAGCCGTTGGCTGTCGGGGGCGGGGCCGGCGTTGGTGGAGTACTCGAGGGTCAGGTGAGGCATGCTGAGATTCCTTGCTTAGGAGGTGGCTTTGGAAACGAGGACTTGGGGTTTGCTGAAGCCAGTCAGCACCAGGCCGACACACAGCAGCAGCGCCAGCGAAGCGATGATCAAGGCCGGGCCCATACCCTGGTCGAACGACTCCGCTGCGAAGTCGCCGAGTACCAGGCCCATGAACGCCACCCCGATCAGCCCACCGATCTGCCGCGAGGCGTTGAGCACGCCGGAGGCGACACCGATATGCTGGCTGTCGGCACTGGACACCATGGCGTTGGTCACCGAAGGCACGGCCAGGCCGATGCCGAAGCCCGCCACGACGATCTGCACGACCATAGCCCCATACCCATGACCGCCCAGCAGCGGCACGATGCAGGCGTATCCCAACGCCGCCAGGCCGGTGCCGATCAGCAGGGTCTTGCGAAAGCCGCTGCGCACCATCAGTTTGGCAGAGTAGAGGTTGGCGAGCATGATAGCGCCGGTCATCGGCAGCAGCGCCAGGCCGGTCTGCAGCGGCGAGTAGTGCCAGCTGTACTGGAAGTACAGGCTGAACAGGAACACTAGGCCGTAGAAGGCGAAATTGACCAGAATGCCGATCACGGCGGAGGTGGCGAACTGCTTGTTGGCGAACAGGTACAACGGCAGCATCGGCGCCGCGACGCGGCGTTCGACCACGATGAACAGGGCGCTGGCGCCGATGAAGCCCGCGGCGCTGAGCAGAACCTCCTGGGACTGCAGGCCATAGCTGTTCACCTGGATCAACGCATAGGTCAGGCAGCCCAGCGCCGCGACCGCGAGCACCTGCCCGGCGATGTCGATATTGCGTTCGACCAGCGTGGTTTTCTCCTGCACGAACACATAGGCGATGGTGATGCCCAGGGCCGCGATCGGAATGTTGACGTAGAAGATCGAGCGCCAGCCGAACATCGAGATCAGCACGCCGCCGAACACCGGTCCCAGCGCCAGGGCCATGCCACCGGCCGCGGCCCACAGGCCGATGGCGCGGCTGCGCTCGTTGGCGTCCGGAAAAGTCTGGTTGACGATCGCCAGCGACGCCGGCACCACCAGCGCCGCGCCGATGCCTTGCAGCAGGCGGAACGCGATCAGCAGGGTCAGGCTGTCCGCGGTGCCGCACAGCCAGGAGGCCAGGGCGAACAGGGCGAACCCGACCAGGAACACGCGCTTGGGGCCGAAGCGGTCACCCAGGGAGCCGGTGGTCAGCAGGAAGGAGGCGAAGGTCAGGGTGTAGCCGTTGACTACCCATTCCAGGTGCGCGAGGCTGCCCTCGAACTGCGTGTAGATCTGTTGCAAGGCGACGTTGACGACGCTCACGTCGAGAATGACGATGACGAAGGCCAGGCAGGCGGACGCCAGGCTCAGCTTTCTTCTTAGCAAGGTATTCATTGTGCAACCCTCAGCAGGGGAAGTTGACCGGGTAGTGATGTTTCCAGAAGCCCCAGCTTGGTCATGAGCGCGTAGTCGATTTCCTTGATGAAGGCGTCGGACATGGCTGGGCTGGCGTAGGAGTAGAGAAGCTGCAGGCGGCCGCGGAAGCAGGACAGGTGCAGCACGACGCTGTAGTTGGCGACGTTGCGGTTGACCGCGGTTTCGACGAAGTCCACGTGATGGTAGATGGCAGACGTGAAGTCGTTGACGCCGCTGTTGGTGATGCAGGGCCCGAGGAAGGTCTCGGCCGTGCACAGCGCCGAGACGTTCGCGCGGATGGCGGCGTGGCGCAGCAGGCTGGGGGCCCAGCCTTGGCTGGCCTTGGCCAGGGCGTCCCGGTAGCGCACGACCTGGGAGTCCAGCGGCAACGGAGTAGCCTGCATGGCGCAACACAGTACGTGGATGTTGCAGCCCAGGCCGCTGGCCAGGGCTCCGGCGAAATGGCGGCGCGAGTTGATGGCGGTGTACAGCTCGACCTGCTGCGTGCCCAGGCAGCTGGCGTAAGCCTCGGCAAGCGCCGCGGCGAAGCACTCGTTCAGGGTGATGCCGCGCGCCTTGCACACGGTGATGATCGTGGACGACAACGTGCGGTCGAGCGTGCGCCGGTGAATACGCGTGTGCCGCTCGGCGACCGGCGAGGTCACGCAGTGGCGCAGGGTGGTATCGTCGGCACTCTGCGCGCGGGGCGCGCTGCTCGACGGCTGCTGCGCGTGCTCTCGGCGGTTGGGCAACAGCGACGTCTGCTGCCCGGTGCAGACATTCCACACCAGGATTTCCAGCAACGACTGCAGCAGCATCCGGGTGGAGTACGCGTCCGAGATCACATGGCTACGGGTGAGGTACAGGTACAGTACGCCGGGTGCGAGGATCAGCGAAAGCCGCCAGGGCCAGCCGTGCGGCAGGGGCGTATTGAGCGCCTGGCTGAACAGCTGTTGATGATCGACCCACTGTTGTTCGTCGCGCAGGGTCATCTGCGCGGACTCGAACGGCTTGTGCCGCAAGCTCAGCGTCTCCTGCTCGGTGCCCGCGTGGGCACCGTGTACGGCAACGTTGAGCACCTCGTGCCGGCCGGCCCAGGTGTTCAACCGGGCGGCCAGGGTGGCGCGGTCGAAATCGCCGTTGACCCGGGCGGCGGTCACCACCTGCCCCGAGCCGTTGCCCATTTCGTGCAGGTAGTGGAAGGCCGCCTCAACGTCGCTGAGTGGTCTGAGTATCGTCATGACATTCTCCAGGCTCGACGAGCAGCGTTCGCTGTCGGGCAAGGCGCTCATGCGCCATGCAGTGCCAGCCGGTTGGTGAGGCCCAGGCCCAGCTCATCGAAACGCAGCGAAATCGTGTCGCCGTCGATGAGCGAATGGCCGTGGTCGTAGCTGTTGCGGTCCGCGCCGATGTACAGGTAGTGCATCAGCCCCGGCTGGCGCAGCGCGGGCGATCTGAACAAGTGTTCGATCAGTTGCTCCTGTCGGTAGTACAACTGGTCGATCCCGGTTTCGAAGGCACTGCTGAACACCGGCTTGTCGTTGCGCAGGACGTTGCAGGTGCCGGTGAGCACCCAAGGCGCCGGGCGCAGGAAGATCCGCTCGCTGACCGAGCATTCCTTCAACTTGGCGTAGGCAAATGCGCTGGGCGATGCCTTGATGGCGCCGATGTCGGTGATGTCGTTGCCGACCGTGAAACCGATGTAGCGCGGGTTGCCGCGACCATCGATCAGGTAGATCAGAACGATTTCCGCCTCTTCGCAGATGGCGGTGGTGCCCGGTTCGATGGTGAGCGTCTCGCCATCGGCCTTGAGCACGTGGCCGGGGCCTTTGTAGAACCAGGCCGGCAGCGGGTTGACGGTGCCGCCGGTGGACAGCACCTTCTTCTTGTTGGTTAGCCCGAAGCCACTGACGATGGCGCCGGATTTTTCCGGCGGCATTAGCGGTGGCAAGAGCGTGCGCTCGTGGGCCGTGGCGGCAGGGAAACGCTGCTCGGCGGCCGAATCGATGACCAGTTGCCTGAACCGCGCGAAGTCAAAGTTGGCCTTGAGCAACAGCTCCTGGAGGTCACCGGGGACATAGTGGTAGGCCAGCACTTCGCCGTCGCGGCTGGGCGAGAACGAAATGTACTGCTGGTTGCGATAGCTGAATTCGAAAAACGTGTTCATGAGCATCCCTATTGAATGAGCAGTTCCACAACCGCCGGCTTCCGGTGCTGGCGGATGTAAGCCACGGCTTCGCTCACCGTGGCGGAGATGTCCGTTGCGTGACGGACCACGGGGTAGGCTTTGACGTTGAAGGATTGGGCGAGCTGGACGAAGTCGACCGGGTTTTCGTAGAAGCTGGTGGCGATATGCGCCTTGTCGATATCGCGGTTGCGCGCGCCGGCCACGCGGACGGCGTGCTGGGTGGAGTTGAAGTACAGCTGGTTGTTCATGACGATGATCAGCAGCGGTACGTTGTAGGCCGACAGCGTCCACAGCCCGCTGGGGGTGTAGAGGAAGTCGCCGTCGGACTGCAGGTTGACGCACACGCAATCCTCGTTCTCGAGGGCGAGCGCAGCGCCGGTCGCGGCGCCCAAGCCGTAGCCCAGACCGCCACCGCCGTTCAGGCCCAGGTAGCAGTTGGGCCTGTCGAGGCTCCACAGTTTCTTCACCCAGCCGTCCACCGTGAGGCTGCCACTGTTGGCCAGCACCCAGGGTGTGTTCTCGAGGGCTGCGCCCACTGCCTGCACGGCGATGCCGACATGGGGCACGGCGTCGCCGCGGTGCTCGTCGAGCTGCTGTTCGATGGCCGCTTGCGCGGCGTGTCGGGCCTGGGCGAGGCTCTCTTCGTCGAAGCGCTTTTCCGGCCAGTGGGCAACGGCCTGGCGCTGGGCATCGAGTGCCTTGAGTTCGCCGAGCAGGGCATCGAGCGAGGCGCTGGTGTCACCGATATAGGTGCTGCAGTTTGGCACGTGGCGTTGGTAGTCGGTTGCCCACTTGCTGCTGAGCAGGTCGTTGCAGTCAATGGCCGAGACTTCCACTTCGGCTGTCAGGCTGTGCAGCGACTGGCCAGGGAAGATGTCCAGCAGCGCCCCTTCAAGATCCTGGACTTCCAGAGCCAGGATCTGGTCGACGTGGACGAAGTGGCTGCGCGCGTACTGGGAGCCGTTGCGCAGGTGGCGGCTGGGGAAGTTGAAGCGGTTGCCGCGGTCGACGATCAGCGCCTGCGTGAGCTCGGCGATGGCGATCAATGGCGCGATGGTCGCCGGCTCCCGGCCCGAGAAGTCCACCACGATCACCGGGGCCCTGGCGTCCATCAGTTTTTGCGCAATGCGGCGGGCGGCGGCCTGGCCCAGGCCAGGGAATTGCGGAACCACCTCGGGCAGCGGCAGCGCCGCGCGCAGGCTCTGCTGCAGCGGCTGTTCCTGGACATCGAAGTCCACGGCGACCAGCACCGGGGCATGGACACCGGTTTCCATCAGTTTTCGCGCGCGGTACAGCGACTCAACGGTCGCGACCTGGCTGGTGGGCTGGTCGCTCCACTTGACGAACTCGTTGACCGCGGTCGGCAAGTGCGTGGAGGTATGGATCCAGTCGATCCACGGCCGGCGCTTGGCGGCGTCGATGGGCCCGTTGCCGGCGATCATGAACAGCGGTACTCGGTCGCACCAGGCATTGAAGATGGCCATCGAAGCGTGCAGCAGCCCGACATTGGCGTGAATCAGCACAGCCATGTGCTTGCCGGACGCCTTGTAGTAGCCGTGGGCGATGGCCACCGCGATTTCCTCGTGGCAGGCCATGACGATCTCGGGCGCGAACGCTTGGTTGGCCTCGAAGACCAGCGAGTCGTGGATGCCGCGGAACGAGGCGCCCGGGTTGAAAACGACCTTGTCGAAGCCGTGGGCACTGAGAAACCTGACGATATAGTCGGAAAAGTAAGCGTTGTCTGGAAAGTGATCCATGATGAGCGTCCCTGCACCTAGAGGTAGCGAGTGTGTTGGTAGTGCGAAATGGCCGGGGTCACCAGCGTGCCGAAGCCGATATCGACGGGCGCAGTGATGACATTGGCAATGCGATCGACCTGGGATGAAGGGCGGGCGACGGGCGCCGGGAAGAACAGGTCCGATTGCCCGGCTTCGCGGGTGAATGCCTTGGGCAGCAGGAAACTCAAGGTGCGGCCTGCGTCGATCAGCGTGGCGCATTCGGCCACCTGCACCCCCACCTGGTAACCGATACCGGCCTTGTCGGCGAAACGTGCCAGTTCGAGGGCACGGCCAATGCCGCCGAGCTTGGCCACGCGCAGGTTGAAATGCGCGCAACTTTGCTGCTCGACCGCGTGCACCGCATCGCCCAGGTCGCACAGTGATTCGTCTAGCATGACCTCGATGCCGGTGCGGCGCTGCAATTGGGCCAGCGCCGAAAAGCTGCGCGCCGGCAATGGCTCTTCGACGATGTTCACCTGCCGCTCGCGCAGTGCCTTGCAGCGCACCAACGCCTCGTCCAGCGACCAGGCCATGTTGACGTCGAAGATGATCGCGGTTTGCGGGCCAAGGGCTGCCCGCAGCCGATCGAGCACGGCGAGGTCTTCGGCGAAGTTCGCGGTTGCCTTGACCTTGACTACATGGAAGGGGCCCCGACTGGCGAGGAACTCGTCTACCGACAGGGCGGCGTCCTTGACCTGGGTGAACGGTTGCTGTGCGTGTTCGCCCGTCGTGCCCGCCAGGTGTGCCAGTACCGAGGTCTGCAGGCGTTTGCCGAGCACGTCAATGGCCAGCAGCTCCAGCGCGCAGCAGGTGTTGTTGCGTGGCAGCTCGCCCAGCAGCTCGCCCATGCCGTGCGTCAACAGTTGCTGCAGGACCGCGGCGGGGTCTGCGGACTCGAGCCCTGCGCGGTAGCGTCGCCAGTCGACCTGTGCCAGTTCGGCCGCGACCGAGGCCAGGGTTTCTCCCGTGACGTAATGCCTCGGGGCGCACTCACCGTTGGCGGTGATCCCCGCATGCTGGTACTTGAGCACCAGCGACTCCGCGTTGTGCCTGGTGTTTGCCGCATGGCCGAAACTGCGGGCCATGGGCATGTCGACGGTGTAGGCGGACAGCTCAGACATGATGGTGGTGGCCATGGGAGGACACGTAGGCCGAGACGCGATTGATCAGGCGCTGGCGGACACTGGTGTACAGCAGGTAGTGCTTGTTGGTCGCCAGCTCCAGCGTCTCGCCCTGGTCGCCGAACAGCGACAGGTACTGCTTCTTCGCGCACTCCAGGTTGACCACGGGGTCTTCGTAGCCGCTGATGTAGATGCTCGGCGTGTTGCGGCTGAGTTCCTTCTGGTACAGGTACATCATTTCCATCTCGACCAGGCGGGCGCGCGACGAGGCCTTGATCTGGCGGGTGGCCAGCACGTCGTTGCCGATGAAATCCACGTAGCGGCGCTGGTCGGAGAAGTCCTCGGCCTTCAGGCCCGCGTCCCACAGTTCGTCGGACTGTTCGCGCAGCATCGCCTGGATCTTCTGCGGCGGCAGGGTGTGGTGGATCTTGCCCAGCCAGGCCGAGCAGAAGATCAGCGACTCGAACTCGGTGTCGAACGCCGGGTCGGCCAGCAGGGCGGCGAGGTACGAGCCGCCCAGGCAATGACCGAACAGGCCCAGCGGTATGCTGTCGCCGACTTTCGCACGCACGGTGCGGATGGCTGAGCGATAGTCGGCCAGCATCTGATCGACGGGCGCCAGCTCACCCCGAGGACCATCGCTGATGCCACAGCCGCGTCGATCGAGGGCGAAGAACGCCACGTCGTTTTCGGCGAACTGGCACCCCGCCTCCCAAAGCCAGCCGGCGTGGCTTTGCAGCCCGTGGAAATAGAAGACGGCGGCCTTCGGCGTTTCCGGGGTCCACGCATGGAGGGCGAGGTTGCCGCCTTCCATGGGGAGATATTCAATGCTGCGTTCAACTTGTTTGGCTTTTACGATGCTCATGGTCGGCCCTGTTAACGAGTGGTGACGGCAGAGAGAAAATCGAGGTTTTGCTGGAAGGGTTTGTATTTGTATTGGTTGGCGTTGGTGCCAGCGCGCTTGCTCTCGACGTAGTGGGTGATCGCGTTGGCGCCCACGGTGTGCACTTCGATTGCCGCGAGCCGGTTCGAATCGCGCTTGGACGCGTACTCGATGTTTTCGATCTTCAACTGCTCGTCCAGGGTGGCCGCCAGCGTCGCGGCGTTGTCGCTGTCGCTGTCGCCGGAGGTGACTTCGACCATCACCACGTAGTGCGGTGGCTCGCCCCAGGACGGCCCGCACATGAACAGCCCCATGCCCATCCGGTGATGCTCGAAGGTGCTTTCGATCGCTTCGCTGATCTGCGCTTCGGTGAGCTTTTCGCCGGTGAAGGAGTGGTAGACGCCATCGCGCCTGATGAAGTGAATCCACGGGATGCCGTCGACGATCTTGTCTACCCGGTAGATATCGCCCGTCCACAGGCGGTAAAAACCGTTGCCCTGGCTCATGATCAGGTGATAGTCCTGGCCGGCCTCCAGCTCATCGAAGGTCAGGGTCTGCACCGGCGCGCGCCGCTCCACCAGTTCGCGCAACGGCACATCTGTGGGCACGAATTCGAAGTAGGCCTGGGTAATGGCCAGCGGTTGACTGTGGGCGGTGTCGTCCACCGGAATGGTGGTCACGCCTTCGGAGCCGCAGCTCATGAAGGGCAGCTTCTTCACGCCCGGGAAAATGGCGTTGAGCTTCTCGTTGTAGAGGCCCGCGGAAGCGGTCAGCCAGCAGCTGATGAATTTCAGCTCCGGCCAGATGTCCACCAGGGTGAAGTCGGGGCGCGCCAGAATCGACTCCAGCGCTTGGGCCAGTGATTCGTCGGGGGCGGCGAAGGGCTTGCCCTGCAGGGTCCCGTTGCGAATGTCCTCGACCAGCGGGTCGCGGAACTTGGCGAAGTAGTCCTTGATCGAGATCAGCGTGCTGGGGTTGATGGCCGAGATGCAGTGCAGCCGTTTACCCACGAAGTGGCGGATGCGGTGGTACATCTTCTGCTCGTGGGCCACCGGCATTTCCGGCACGAACCAGGGTTCCTCGTACCACGGGGGGCACCAGTCATTGGCATTGATACGCGGGTGGCGGTTGCTGATCGCCTGATGACAGACGCCCTGCAGGTAGTCCTGTACATCTTCCCTGACCGTCTGGGTATCGAGCACGGCGTAGGGATGGTCCATGATTTCGGGGTAATGGCGAATATAAGTGGCCCACAGTACTTTCATTGCCGGTATGCGATACGTCTGCAACCAATGCAAGGTATAGGGGATCTTCTTCGGCACGCCTGTGGTGCCACTGGTTTTCAACCAACGCATTACCGGGCTGCAGGTCAGTACGCCGCCCTTGCATTGCGCTTCCCGTTCCAGGTACGGCTCGAAGTCTTCATAGCGCATGATCGGCAAATGTTGGCGGTACGAATCTTCGTCGGTGACCGATTCGTTATAACCCTGTTCGCGCCAATGCAGGGCGTTGCGGCTGATACCGATAATGTCCTGCACGACATCCCGCTGAGCCTGTTTGGGATGTTGCAGCGACGTCATGCATCGCGAGTTGGCCATCACACATTCGTGCAAGAACTCATTTTTGCGTCCATACCAATCGACGGGGCGACTTTTCCGAGACATCGAAATTTCCTTATTCCGCGATGACAGGTTCAATTAACTAACGTTGCATCTTGCTCACTGCAGTGGCGGGTGTTCGGGGCGTTCAGCGGTCGACGAAGGCCATCATTCTTTCGTTGTAACGCGGGCCCGACGCGGGCAGCTCGCTGGTCATCTGCTCCAGGGCGCGAAGGGTTTCGGCGGCCAGCTGCACGCGGGTGGCCTGGGCGTTTTCCTCGAGGTAGCGGCGTCGTTTCGTCCCTGGGATGGGCACAATGTCATCGCCCTGTGCGAGGATCCAGGCAATGGCCAGCTGCGACGCGCTCATGCTCTGAAGTTCGGCGAGGATTCTGATTTCCCGGGCGATCGACATGTTGTTGTCGTAGTTGACCCCCTGAAGGCGCGGGTCCTGAGCGCGGAAATCCGATGCCGGGTACTGTTCGGCGCGCTCGACCGTACCTGTGAGGAAGCCCCGGCCCAGCGGGCAGAACGACACCAGGCCGATGCCGAGCTTTCTGAGCATCGGCAGCACATCCAGTTCGATGTTGCGCTCCCACAGCGAGTATTCGCTTTGCACCACCGACAGCGGATGCACGCGATGAGCGCGCTCGATGGTGCCGACGCCCACTTCGCACAGGCCCAGGTACTTGACCTTGCCGGCCTTGACCAGCTCACCCATCACGCCGACCACTTCCTCGATCGGGATGGTCGGGTCGACACGGTGCTGGTACAGCACGTCGATGTAATCGGTGTCCAGGCGCTTGAGGCTGGCGTTCACCACATCGACAATATGCTCGGGGCGGCTGTTGACGCCGACGATCTTGCCGTCCTGCAGGTCGAAGCCGAACTTGGTCGCGATCACGGCCTTTTCACGAACGCCTTTGAGTGCCTTGCCGATCAGCACTTCGTTGGTGAAGGGCCCGTAGGCTTCTGCGCTGTCGAAGAAGTTCACACCGATGTCCAGGGCCCTGCGCAGGGTTTCGCCGGACTCGACATCATCGGGCTCGCCGTACCATTGGCTCATGCCCATGCAGCCCAGGCCCAGACGCGACACCGTCAAACCTTGTGAACCGAGTTTTACCTGTTTCATATGTTCTTCCTGAAGGTGAGTTGTTGAGCAGCCATCTGCTTGATCTTGATCAAGGCAAAGTCATGCACTTCGTTGCTGTCGAGGTCGGTGCAGCGCAGCAGCCACTGCGCCGTGGTGTGGTACTCAGTGCTGCCGAAGTGGAGGTACTCCACTTGTATGTTTCTTTCCCGTTCCAGGCCTTGCCAGTTTTCGTAAATGACTTTCATCGGTGTTCTCCGGGGGCTATTCCCATAACGCCGGCCGATAGTCTGCCCTTTGCAAAATTTCGTAAAGCATTTACAATTGAAAACACTTTTTAGCCTGGTTAAAAAATGGATATTTGGTTGTTATGGATAAATTAAAGGCCATGCAGGCATTTGTTCAGGTCGTTGAGAGTGCCAGCCTCACCAAAGCCGCGCAGAAACTTAATGTTTCAGTGGCGATGGTCAGTAATTATTTGAAGTTCCTTGAAGGCGAGTTGGGCACGGTATTATTACTGAGAACGACCCGAAAGATATCCATTACGGATTATGGCGCGTACTACTACAAGACCTGCCGGAATATATTCGACCTGATGCGCGAAAGTGAGGATGTTGCTTCCCATTTCATTGAGAACCCTGAAGGTGTTCTCAATGTCTCGCTGCCACGTTCATTCGGCATTTTTGGTTTTCTGCCGGCGCTCGACAAGTTTTATCAGGCGCACCCGAAGATTCGGGTCGACGTTTCGATCAGCGACGCCCTGGTGGATTTTTCCGAAAATCGCTTCGATGCCGCAGTGCGCCTGGGTGCGCTTTCGGACTCGTCACTGGTGGCGCGGCCGCTGCGGCCCTACAAGTTGATCCTGTGTGCCGCGCCGGGCTATGTGGACAGGCGTGGCGCACCGTCGACGCCGCAGGAGTTGATCCTGCACGACTGTATCGCGACCTATTTCGACGAGCACAAGACCGCGTGGAATACCTTGCAAAACACCTGGGAGTTTTTGAGCGACGATGCCGAGTTCATCAAGGTGTCTGTTCCTGCCAAGATGCAGGTCAACGATGCCCAAGGCGTCTGCATCATAGTGTTGAGCGGGCAAGGCATCGCCCTGCTGCCGGAAGTGGTGGTGAGCGGTTACCTGGCGACGGGCCAGTTGGTGGCGTTGCTGCCGGGCTACCAGATCCCGTCACGGCCCATGCACTTGGTGTACCGCAAGAGCTCCCACATGCCGTTCAAGTTGAAAGCATTCATCGGTTTTCTCATGGAGGAGTTCAGCTGAGCGCGGGCACTGGAGGCGCTTGCGCGGGAAAGGCCTTGGCCTGCCGGCCGCCGGAAAGGCATTTTGCCTTGGGCGTTCATGAGCGTTTTTTGGTGGAATGCGCGGCTCTCTGTGTTGGCCTTTGAAATCGGCCAAAGGCTTCCAGCTGCGTGTATACCCGCGTGCACGATCGAGATTCCCAGTAGTGTCCTACAGCAAAATCGTCAATGAAGTCAACGCCCGGCGCACGTTTGCCATCATTTCCCACCCCGACATTACCCTCTAAGTCAGGCTGAGACAGGTCCCGCCATATTCTCAAATAATCTACTGATTTTATTGAGAAAACCCCGAACACCCGTGACAATCTAAGACATCCGAAGACAAGCTGAGCCACGCGATCTGTGTACATAGCCGCGTACACAAAACAGCTCTTCGGAGGCCTTGGAAAATTATGTACACAGTCCGGAGGGGAGCATGGCGATCTCAGATACCTGGCTGAAAGCCCATAGCGGTAAACCCCACGACACACGCGAAGAGAAGGCTGACCGCGACGGCTTAAGCGTGCGCGTGACCCCGAAGGGCAAGATCACCTTTCAACTGCGCTTCCGCTATGACGCTCGCCCCTGCCGTCTGGACCTCGGCACCTATCCTCTGATGTCACTCAAAGACGCTCGCGCGGAATCGCAGCGTCTGCGTGCCCAGCTGGAGCAGGGGTATGACCCCAGAGTCGTCAGGCAGTTGGAGAGGCAGGCGATCCTTCAGGCCGACTCCATAGAGTCACTGTTCCGCCAGTGGTATGAGGCGTACTGCAAGGGGAACAAGAAGGGGCATCACGAAATCCTGCGCTCCTTCGAAATCCATGTGTTCCCGAAGATCGGTCATCTCCCGGCAGGGAAAGTCACGTTACACGAGTGGCTGGCACTGCTTGAGCAGCACGCCAAGGCCAGGCCCGGCATCGCTGACCGTATCCTGGTTAATGCCAAGCAGATGCTCAAATGGGGCGTAAAACGCCAGCTTATTCCCAGTCATCCTCTCTCCGGCATCAATGCCAGGGAAGACCTGCAAATCAAAAAGGTCGCAGGCTCGCGATCCTTGTCGCACGACGAAATCACACTCGTGTGGAAAGCCATTGAGCAATCGCGCATGGCCACCAAAAACAAGATTTTCCTGAAGCTCTGCCTGATCTATGGCTGCCGTAATGGCGAGCTGCGCGCGAGCGAAAAGGGGCATTTTGACTTTAAGGCGATGGTCTGGACGGTGCCTGCGGCAAACCACAAGCTCGGCAAAAACTCAGGGAAACCGCTGTTGCGCCCCATCACGCCGGAGACCGAACCACTGATCCAGCAGGCCATTGACCTGAGCAAGGGCAGCCCCTATCTGTTCACCAACAGCGGCACGAGCAAGCCGATGGGGACAGGCGCGCCCCTGCAGTTGCCCTACAACATCATGCAGTGGCTGCGGCGGCATGAGAAATACGAAATGGCGCACTGGTCGGTCCACGATTTGCGTAAGACCGCGCGCACGAATTTCTCGACCCTGACCGAGCCCCACATCGCCGAAATTATGCTCGGCCACAAGTTGCCGGGCAGTTGGCAGGTCTACGACCAGTACGACTATCTGGCTGAGCAGAGGGAGGCCTACAGTGCCTGGTGCAAGCGTCTGAAAAACCTCACAGAAAGCAGTCCAGATACCCTTTCAATGGCTCTGGAATCAGCCTAGGATGGGCAGTTGCCAGAATTATATACTTGACGGAATATTTACTTAAGGATATATTTGATTATGACGTGGCTTGTCGAATTTTGTGATGAGTTTGAGCCGGAATTCGAGGCCATGGACGAAGCGGTTCAGGATGAATTGCTGGCGCAGCTCAAGTTGCTGGAGCGCTTTGGTCCGGAACTGGGGCGTCCCCAGGTGGATACCCTCAACGACTCGAAGCACGCCAACATGAAGGAGCTGCGCTTCAAGGCTGATGATGGGGTCTGGCGTGTGGCCTTCGCGTTCGACCCTGAGAGGAAAGCTGTCCTGCTTGTTGGTGGTGACAAGTCAGGTGTAAGCGAAAAGAGATTCTATAAGGCTTTAATCAAGAGTGCGGACGCCCGATTTGACCGGCATCTGAGCACACTGAAGAAAGGAAAAGGCAATGGCTAAGTCACTCGACCAGGTTATGAAAGGGCTTCCCACTGCTCGTCGAGAAAAGATCGAGCAACGCGGTGCGGAGCTCATTGCAGAACAGATGACCCTGCAGGAGCTGCGCAAGACGCTGAACCTTACGCAGGAGGCCATGGCCGACCTTCTACACATGAAGCAAGGCAACGTCTCCAAAGTGGAGAAGCGTACCGATATGCTGCTCTCCACGCTGCGCGAGTACGTTGAAGCCATGGGTGGAACGTTGGAACTGGTTGCTCGGCTTCCCGGTCGTGGCCCCGTCAAGCTGGAAGGCCTTCGCGACCTGAACGCGGACTTCAAGTAAGAAAAAAGGCCATCCAGACGGATGGCCTTTTGGTTTGCGGTCTGACTCTTAACCGAACGCTCAATCTAATTTAAACGCTATCAGCCAGCGTAACGGCTGCTCCCACCATCAAACGAATCCTGCGCGCGCTCACGTTCGCGCCGTTCCCATTCGGAAACATCATCAGCATCCCAGAGATTGCAACTCCCTGCGTGCTTTATGCAGGGCACAGGGAATGGATTCACAATCCGCTTCATACGGCGAAAGAGGGTGCGACTTGAGCAGCGAAAGCGGTCGCACAAATCCTTCGTAGAGTAGTAGGCAACCATGGCAGCGTCCCCCTGCGAGATCATGGGTGCAGACTATCTGAGAGCCTGTACCGGGCTGCCTCGCGAATTCCTCCCGGGACGCATCCAGATCGCGATGGATCGGCACGGGTCTCTAAAGTACAACTCCAGAAAATTCGCCACTTTAGACTGTAAAAATTAACAATAAATAAACCTATGGAACACCATCATAAGTATATAAATAAAAATAAATTTTTATGTTGCAGAAAGAGAAGCCTCGCGATGCAAATCATTATTAGAGGTGAAATGACGATAGCTCAACTGCGCCAGACGCTCTATGAGAAATTCAAAGAGCTCGAAGAGGATTACGGCGTTCAATATTTTAAAGGCGCAACTTTGTACACTAATCCTGTGAATGAATTTGGAGAGGGCGTCGTGCTCCGCAATAAATGCGGGCAACAGGTCAATAAGCTACAGAGCAACGGACCTTACAAAAGCGCGGCAGAGGAATTTAAAATATAGCCAAAAGATAATATTCGAAGAAGGAGGTTAAGTCTTATGGAGCTCCCTCGTTACGTCAATATTGAGCAAGCCAGATGTTTTCTCGCCGAGCATGGAATTGAGCTGACGCACAGGCAAATAAAGCGCGCGGCAGATCCCGATGCACATGGGAAGCGAAAACTGCCATTTTTCATCGACCCCATCGATGGGCGGCTAAAAATAGATAAGAATCTATTGGCAGAAATTTACAATACCTGCCAGGTGAACGCCAAAAATAATGCGCATATAAGTGCGGGGGAGCTAAAGGGAATATTTGACCGCACGAGCTAAAAACGATATGCAGAATCATGTCTGATATCAGGAAAAGAACTGGCAAAAAAGGTACGACCTACCAAGTCCGTTACGCGGATAGCTCATCCAAAACGGGCTATTCCTACGCAAGCTTCAGGACACTCAAAGAAGCCAAAGCGTATTCTCATGACAGCCAAAGCTGGATCAAGAAATCATCGCCAGATAATAAAACCGTCTATGAAGCGGTAGATATGTGGCTTGAGATCTGTAAGTCGGAAGGCCGCGAAGGACGCGATCCTGTATCTCCGGCAACATACAGGTACTACAGCTATATTGCAGAAAAGATGAAAGCCTATCCTTGGGCAAAAGATTTAACGTCTCTCGCAAAGCCGGATATCGTAAATTTTAGATCATGGCTTATCAGTGAACACGGGCGCTATCTGGCTGCGAAGACGCTTACTTACTTCCATGCTGTTCTTTCTGAAATGTCTATGCGTGGCTTTATCGACAGCAATCCAGCATCAGGTGTCAGTGTTCGTAAAGATACACGCTACTCTGAGCCCGTAATCATTCCGACGCAAAGAGAAATAGAAGCTCTCCTCAAGGCCGCAGACGAGCTGGCAAACTCAAAGAATCTACAAACTGCAAAAGCATGGGAGCGTTATCGCCCCATTCTGTATCTAGCCGTGGACTCTGGAATGCGACCTCAAGAGTACCTGGCTCTCGCAGGACGTAATATCCTGAAAACAGGAGTTCAGGTCGAAAGAGCCATAGATCGAAGTGGGGAGCTTTCTGTACCCAAGACACAAGCCTCACGCCGCTTTATCGAGATCAGCCCCGAGACACTGGATATGGTCACCTACTATCGTGACCACAAGGCAATAAAGAACGGCTACGACCTGGTATTTCCGACCTCAACCGGTGAGTGGCAATCTCTGGATAACTGGCGAAAGCGTGGATTCTTTGCGGCTTCGGAAAAAGCTGGACTTGTCATAACTAAAAATATTGGCGGAAAAGAAGTTGTATCGCCTAAATATACTCCGTATTCCCTGCGTCATTTCTTTGCCTCCATGCTGATTGCTGAAAAAACGGACATTGCTAAGATCAAGACTCTCATGGGGCATACGGACATCAGTACGACCTATGACGTGTACGGGCACCTGATTGATCGGGGAACTGATGAGAAGGGACGCCCTAACGGAATGATTGCCCGCATGAAAAAAACTCACAGTGAAGAGCCTGTTGATACGTTATAGAAAACGGGTGATCTAAACTCGAAAGTATCATGTGGCAAATTTGTTTCAAAAACTAATAACTCACTGATATAAAACATTCTTTTACAGCTTCCCAAGCTGTAGGTCGCGGGTTCGAGACCCGTCGCCCGCTCCATAATTAAATCAATAGTTTAGTCCTCACTATTCAGTTCATGTCCGGGCGTGTTAGGCGGTTTTTGCCACAAAATGCCATACGCCGAAACCCGCAGAAATCCGCCATTGTCTGCCTTGGGCGTTTTGAGCTTGTGGCAAGTTTGTGGCGAACGCGCCAGCCAGTCAGGCCACCTCCTCATCGCTGATCGACGAAAGGCGGGGATGATTTGCCCCGGGTATGGGGGCGTTCATTGACAAGTGTCGCTTGACGCTTGACCATGCCGAGCCTGACAAAAAGGGCGGGAGGATTCGCTATGTCCGTCGAAGAGCTTCATCCCGGTGTGCTGGTGCGGCAGGAATGCCTCGAACGCAGCGGCCTGTCCGTGACAGCCGGAGCCGAAATCTTAGGGGTTAGCCGACAGGCGCTCTCAAACCTGCTAACGGGGAAATCCGGGATCTCTCCAGAGATGGCCATCCGGCTCGACCTGGTGTTCGGTGGCGGTGCCGAAATCTGGCTCCAGCACCAGCTAAGATTCGATTTGGCCGAGGCCAGGAAGCGCAGCAAAGCCATCAAGGTTCGGTCAATTAATATACAGCCGGGCGCTCATATTTAATTTATTCAAAATCCAAGGTCTCATGACGACATCTCTCAAACTTCATCAGCTTTCACTTCCTGAGCTCTGCCCCGTCACGGCAGCTGTTCATGCGCTGGCGACCTCGGGTGGTGTGGAAGCACGAGGGGCCGTGTTCACCCGCCGAGAGGTTGTCGAATTCATCCTGGACTTAAGCGGTTACACCATTGATGCCCCGCTGCACCGCTTACGTCTTCTTGAACCGTCCTTCGGAGGCGGCGACTTCCTCGTTCCGGCCATCGAGCGCCTGCTGAAAGTCTGGCAATCCAGCGACTGCGACAAGGATGCCTTCAGCGCCTTGCGCGACTGCATTCGTGCTGTTGAGCTGCACCATGACACTTTCATTCAGGCCAAGGCGCTTGTCATTGCAGCGCTGCAAGACGCCCATATCCCCAGCAAAGACGCCCAGGCGCTCGCCGATTGCTGGCTGATCCAGGGCGATTTTCTGCTGGCTGACATTCCCGGCCAGTTCGACTTTGTTGTAGGCAATCCGCCCTATGTCCGGCAGGAGCTCATCCCGGACGTGCTCATGGCGGAATACAGAGCACGCTACAAGACGATCTATGACCGGGCAGACCTCTACATCCCCTTCATTGAGCGTTCGCTGAGCCACCTCACCAAGGGCGGCAACCTGGGTTTCATCTGTGCAGATCGCTGGATGAAGAACCGCTATGGTGGACCGCTGCGCCACATGGTCGCCTCAGGCTTCCACCTGAAGGTCTACATCGACATGACCGCCACGCAGGCGTTCCATAGCGATGTGATTGCCTATCCCGCCATTACCGTGATCTCGCGGCAGAAGGCTGGGGCCACTCGCATCGTGCATAGCCCTGAGCTGGATGGTGCTCACCTGAAGCGGCTTGCCAGTCTCATTGCAGAGAAGGCTCTGCCAAAGGGTGAAGACGCCATCCGCGAGATGGCCTGTGTCACCTCAGGCGACGAGCCCTGGATTCTGGAATCCTCGGATCAGATGGATCTTGTGCGCCGCCTTGAGGGGGCGTTCCCGGTTCTGGAAGAGGCCGGATGCAAAGTCGGTATCGGCGTGGCCACAGGCGCGGATAAAGTCTTTATCGCGCCCTTCGACTCGCTCGACGTTGAGCCGGATCGCAAGCTACCGCTTGCCATGACCCGCGATATCGTCGACGGGCGCTTAGAGTGGCGTGGCTACAGTGTCATCAACCCCTTCAAAGATGAAGGCGGCCTGGTCGATCTTGCGAAATATCCGCGTCTGCGGCGCTATCTTGAAACCCACAAAGAGGTGATCGGCAACCGGCATGTCGCCAAGAGCCAGCCGTCTTCCTGGTATCGCACCATCGACCGCATCACGCCCTCGCTTGCGAAGAAACCGAAGCTGTTGATCCCGGATATCAAGGGGGACGCCCACGTCGTTTACGACGACGGGACCTTATACCCTCACCATAATCTGTACTTTATCCTCTCGGACGACTGGGACATGAGGGCCCTTCAAGCCGTGCTGCTTTCTGGCATAGCGAGGCTGTTCGTATCTGTCTACTCGACCAAAATGCGTGGCGGATATCTGCGCTTCCAGGCGCAATATCTGCGTCGTATCAGGGTTCCGCTCTGGAAGGATGTTCCTGAAGATTTAAGAAAAGAGCTTTCTGAAGCTGCCGAAAAGCAGGACCTCCCCGCCTGCAACCGCGCCGTTTTTAAACTGTATGGACTTACGCCCGAAGAGTGTGCCGCTCTGGGCGGGAATGGAGATTAACTGTGTCGCTAGACCTCGCTAACTACGAAGTGAAAACACCCGAAGCGGTAAAGGCCTTCTGGCAAAGCCGGGAGGACGCCAAGAAGAAGCAACTGGAATCCGGGAAAGTCGATCAGGGTGAGCGCGCTGGAGTCACCGGCGGCAAGAACATGGACGGCTTCACCGACCTCATTGCGGACATCGTCAGGAAGAACGGCCTTTCCCACGCGCAGATTCATCAGCAAAAGGCTGCCCTGACGCTTCCGGGGTATTTCAGGCCCACCAAGCTCTGGGACATTATTGTCATGCACAAGGGCCAACTGATTGCCGCCATTGAGCTCAAGAGCCAGGTGGGGCCGTCTTTCGGGAACAACTTCAACAACAGAACGGAAGAGGCAATCGGCACCGCACACTGCCTGTGGACTGCCTATCGTGAGGGGGCGTTCGGTAAGCAACCTCGGCCTTTCATTGGCTGGCTGATGGTGGTCGAAGATGCCCCAGGTTCGCGTACTCCCGTTCGTGACAAGTCGCCTCACTTCCCGACGTTCAAGGAGTTTAACGGTGCATCCTATTTGAGCCGCTACGACATCTTGTGTCAGCGGCTCATGCAGGAACAGCTCTATTCCTCCGCTGCGCTGATCGCTTCGCCACGTGAGGCCGTGGGCTCAGGAGAGAACGGGTCTCTTTCAGATCTGACCAGCTTTAAGACGTTTGTGACCAGCCTGGCAGGACATGTGGCCACCATGGCGGCGCAACTGGAATGAGGTAAATACCTTACACAATCCAAATTGGCATTGGATTGTGTAAGGTATGCTCCATTGAGGGTAAGCCTTGTATGCTAATAGCCTGCCAGGCGTAGTTTTTGGGACCGACACAAACAGCAAGGATAGAATTTTGTCTGACCTGAATTTTCAAAAACAAGCGCAGGACTATTACAGCAAGGCTCCCCTCATCATTCTGGGGAGCGGCGCATCGTCTGCCCATGGTATGTCTGGTATGTGGAAGCTTGCGAAGCACTTGGTCGCAAATACCGACATTGCAGGTCTATCGGCTAACGAGATAGAAGCTTGGGGAAAATTTTGCCAGGTTTTAGAGGCGGGCGTTGATCTTGAGTCTGCGCTGCATCAGGTGGCTGTTACAGATGAGCTGACTTCCAGAATTATCAAAGCAACCTGGTCGCTCATCAGCTCTGAAGACATTCAAATATTCCACGAAAGCCTTCAGAATCAAGCGATGTTTCCGCTGAGTCGACTGCTTCGTCACATGTTCAAAAGCAGCCTCACCAAAATTAATATCGTCACTACGAATTATGACAGACTGGCAGAGTATGCCTGCGATCAAGAAGGGGTCCACCATTATACCGGATTCACACACGGATTCTTTCGGCAGTTGGCCGCACCGAATGAGATAACATCTTCGCGCAGGGTGAATATCTGGAAAGTTCATGGTTCTTTGGACTGGTTTAAATCACCTCTCGAAGACATTGTCGCCCTTTCAAATATTCAAGGGATACCTGTTAACTACAGGCCTGAAATCGTAACCCCGGGAACTCAGAAATACCAAACAACGCATCTAGAGCCATATCGCTCGATTATCAATAATGCTGATTTGGCTATTACTGCTGCTAGCTCTTACCTGTGTATTGGCTACGGATTCAATGACGAGCATATTCAGCCGAAGCTCATGGTCAAATGCCTTCGTCAGAATACCCCCATCACCATTGTTACTTATACGCTTTCAGATGCTGCCAAGAAGCTAATCCTTGACGGCAAGGCACAGAATTATCTAGCAATAGAGCGAGGAGCAACGGACGACCAGTCCATCGTTTACTCCTCTTTGGATAAGACTCCATTGACCATTGAAAAAAATATATGGAGTCTTGAGGGTTATCTGTCACTCATCATGTAGGAAGAAGAGATGCCGATATTTAACTTTAAGGATGAAGATGCACTTGGGAAGGTTGCGTCCGTCGACACGACCAACGTAATCGTGGACGTGGAGAATGTCGATCAACTCAAACGATTGCAGGTCAACCATCTCGCCGTCCTGCAAAGCAGCAGGCCCGGACAGCACCTTATCGGCCTCATCACTCAGGTGACCCGTAAACGTGGCGTCGAGGACATCACCACAGACGGGATTAACGACCAGACCTCAGAACTAAATCTGTGCCGTATCGCCCTGATTGGCACCATGCTGGATCGAGACGGAGAAAGAGAAAATGTCTTTCGCCGCACTCTGGAAAGCGTTCCTGAAATTGACGCTAATTGCTTTTCGCTTGAGGGCGAAAACCTTACCGGCTTTATGCGCACGCTCTCTAGCGTCTCAGCCGATGGGAATGCTCTGACGCTGGGCAAATACACACTAGATGAACATGCAGTTGCCTACCTCAACGGTAACAAGTTTTTTCAGCGCCACGCATTTATCGGCGGTAGTACCGGATCAGGTAAATCCTGGACGACAGCCAAGATCATTGAACAGATGTCAGGACTCTCCACGGCGAATGCTATAGTTTTTGACCTCCATGGTGAATACGCGCCACTCGTAGGACAGGGCATTCAACATTTCAAG
The DNA here is from genome assembly GCF_043103305.1 of Pseudomonas sp. YQ_5. Taxonomy (NCBI): domain Bacteria; kingdom Pseudomonadati; phylum Pseudomonadota; class Gammaproteobacteria; order Pseudomonadales; family Pseudomonadaceae; genus Pseudomonas; species Pseudomonas sp. YQ_5. Next base: position 29,383 of record NZ_JBICJS010000079.1, read on the forward strand.
GTGGCCGGTCCTGCAGACGTTGAGGCAAAACGCACTATTGGTGATGGCGTACTTTATCTGCCTTACTGGCTGCTTTCGTATGAAGCACTCGTGTCCATGTTTGTTGACCGTAGCGACCAGAACGCGCCCAACCAAGCCATGATCATGGCGCGTGAGATTAACCAGGCGAAGCAAAAATACCTGGAAGATAACGACCAAAAAGATGTGCTCAAGCACTTCACCGTCGATAGTCCGGTCCCGTTTGATCTTGGTTTCCTCATGGGGCGGTTGAATGAGATCAACGTCGAGATGGTTCCCGGCGCTCGCGGTGAGAAGCAAGGCGACTTCAACGGTAAGCTGTCGCGCATGATTTCCCGGCTTGAGAACAAAATCTCCGATAGACGCCTTGGCTTTATGTTCAATGGTGGCGGAGATGTACTGGATTTTACCTGGCTTGAAAAGTTCACCACTGCCGTGCTCGGCAGCACTGATGAAAACGGCAAGGCGGGAATCAAGATCATCAACTTCTCTGAGGTCCCGTCAGATGTTCTGCCACTGATCGTATCTCTCGTTGCGCGGGTTACCTTTTCCGTCCAACAGTGGACGCCATCCGAGCTACGTCATCCGATTGCGCTTCTCTGTGACGAAGCGCATCTCTACATGCCTCAACGAAACATGGCCGACTCTGCCGATGATATCTCACTCGACATCTTCGAGCGTATCGCCAAAGAAGGTCGAAAATACGGCGTGAGCCTCGTTGTGATAAGCCAGCGTCCATCTGAGGTAAATAAAACGATGCTTAGCCAGTGCAGCAACTTCGTATCCATGAGATTGACGAACGCTGAGGATCAGGGAGTTATCAAACGACTGCTGCCGGATAGCCTCGGTGGGTTCAGCGATATTCTCCCGACTCTCGATACAGGTGAGGCGTTAGTCGTTGGTGATGCCAGCTTGCTGCCGAGCCGGATCAGGATCGATGAACCAAAAAATAAACCGAATAGCGGTACGGTCAACTTCTGGGATGAATGGCAAAAGCCGGTCAAGGATAAACGGCTATCGGTTGCGGTCGATAACTGGCGTAAGCAAAATATTCAATAACCAGAGGAATATTAAACCTCAAGGGTGATACGCCCTTGAGGTTTTTCCTTTTGTTGTTTTCTCTCGCGTGAATACTTAAATCCAACTTTGCTATATTCGACCCACACGCATATGCGTCCTTTAGAGGGTTACAACAGTGTCAAAATTGGCTGAATTCCGCGCCGCGGAGCGCGCGCTCCAGGAGCAACTCGCTCAACTCGAAGCGCTGAAAGGCGACGCCGGTCTGAAGAAAGAGATCGAATTCGAATCGAAGCTCAAGGCCCTGATGGAATCCTACGGCAAGGGTTTGAAAGACATTGTCACCATCCTTGACCCGGCTCCGGCTGGCCGCAAGCAGGAGAAAGCCGTAGCCGCACATCGGCGTCCGCGTGCTCTCAAGCGCTACAAGAATCCTCACAGTGGCGAAGTCGTGGAAACCAAGGGCGGCAATCATCGCGTCTTGAAAGAGTGGAAAGCCGAATACGGCGCGGCCACTGTGGAGTCCTGGCTTCAGGGCTGATGGGCATGCTCCAGCAAGGGGCTCAAGGGCGCAATGCCCTTGAGTTCAGCACGCGGCGGATATTTGCCAGTGTGGCCAGGGCGTTCTGATAGTCCTGGCCGGTGCGCTCACCGCGTGCAGCGTCATTGAAGGCCTGGCGGTACAGGGCATGCAGTTCGCTATCAGGTTTTGCGGCCAGTTCAAAAATCGTCATCAGTTTCATTTCATCTCTCCTTTTGCCTTTCGGCCACCCATCGCGGCCTTGTGACGCTGTGTCAGCACGGGCGTCGGCTTCGCAGCACCCGGAGGGCCGCAACGTGAGAGGAGGAGTCATTTATGACTTGCTGCAGGGACAGACGGCGCTTGTGCTACAGCCCAAACCAAAGGCGCGCAGGCGTGAGCAGAAGGAGTAAGGATGAGAAAGTGAAACGCTGATAACCATGTGAACGAGAAGAAACCTGGGCGAATTTGACGACTGCGCTGTCAGACCGGGCTCTATGCGCTGAACGCGCACCGGGCCAATGGAAATCTTGTCCCGGCCATCCGGTGACGATCCCTTTCGCGTGGATAGAAAAGCTACTAAGGGGCGCTGCCCCTGGCGCATCGCAAGGGTAAAGCTCCGCCCCGATAAAGGGTTTCCCCAACCTTCCGCACCCATTGAAGGACATGGGTTTGTGCAGGCCGGGTGATTCCCCTCCCTTTATCAGGCCCCTGCGTTTTGCCTCCCCGGTCTCGCCGACGGGCAGGGGTGCATGTGCGCGCTCAAGCACATGCACCCAACAGCCCGAGAAGGAGACCAGAGCCATGACCACCACGCCCCGCATCTACGTTGCCGACCTTGCCGCCTATAATGGCGGATACCTCCATGGCGTCTGGATAGACGCGAGCGAGGAGGTCGAAGCGATTCAAGAGCAGATCACCGCCATGCTCGTCGCATCCCCTGTACCGGATGCAGAGGAGTACGCCATCCACGATTACGAGGGCTTCGACGGTTACGCGCTCGGTGAATATGCAGGGATCGACACCGCGCACGAGGTTGCCTGCTTTATCGAAGAATTCCCCGCATTCGGCGGCGCACTGCTCGCCCAGTTTTCCAGCATCGAGGACGCCCGCAAAGCTGCCGACGAGGATTATTGCGGCTGCTACGAGTCACTGGCCGACTACGCGCAGGAGCTCACCGAGGAAACCACCGTGATTCCGGAGTCCTTGAGCTATTACATCAACTACGAAGCCATGGCGCGTGACATGGAACTGAACGGCGACGTGTTCACCCTTGAGGTTGGATGTCGCGAAGTCCATGTGTTCTGGAATCGGTAGAGCAACAACCGGGCAGGGCCTCCCAAATATCGGAGGAACTGCCTGGCCGTCCTGGCAAAAAAACGCGGCCCTTCGGGCCGAATTTTCTAAAACTTAACGACCCCGCTTAAGGCTGCCGTTTAGACCTCTCGTGCATTTAATACTTAAATGGAAGGGAATGATTTTTGTTGATTTTTATTTCGCTCTAATGATATGGGTGAAATATGCAATATAAACATCGCTTTCTCACTGCTGCCCTGATGCTCATGCGCGACTAACGCGCACGAACCCTATTGCTCAAATCCCATCATTGTAAGTTTATCCACCCACACGCCTCGTCGCGGCGTCATGTGGTTTGGACGTCATATGGCTATGTTTAAGAAAAGGAATAAAAAATGGAAGATTATCAAAGGCGCCAGGCGCAAAAGGATCTCAAGGACCAACGCATCGCAACCTTGCTGGGCGTTCTTCTGGATTTTAACCAGCCACCAGAAAATTTCACGACTACCTTGGAGGGCTTTTTCGCATCGGATAAGGAGAAAGTCTCCAAAGAGTTTCGCAAGGTCGCTCAATATGGCTCAGGAGCCGTGAGTGGCAACCTGTATGAAAATATCGCAGAGCATATCGGGTCAGTTGGAGGTGTGGCATATACCGGGCTGCTCTCAAATGCCTTTGCATTGGCCAACAAACTGACGGCTGATTACGATGATCTATTGCTTAGGGTAAATAAACTTTTCAAGGCCATCAATAAATTCTATAAGGTTGCTCTTCCCCGGAATAGCGGCCCTGATGTGGATTGGGACAGTATCGACTCCCTGGCTCATAAAATTCCATTTTTGAAAGAACGATTAATAGATGAGTGCGATCTGGCTTATGACATTATGTTTTACTATGAGAAATACAAGTATAAGATGAAAGATCAGTCTCTGGTTAGAGAGCATGAAGGGAAGCATTATTATGGTGATCCGTATAGCACGTTTTATTTGCCGGAGGACGATTGCGAGATGTTATATGATCTTCAGGAGCGTGCTGTTGAAAGATTAAGGCAATTGGTGAGCACAGAAAAGCCCATTGTGAAAGAACGAATAGCGGCCATACGCAGACTGATCCCTGAATGGAAGCATTTAGTGGGACATAAAACAAATGGGCACACTGATCGGCTAGGGCATACACCCTGAGACTCCAGCCAGAGTCGGGAGCCAAAGCTGTGGTTATTAAACAAGAAACCTGGTCGATTCACCCGGCCAGGTTTCATCTTTTGAAAGAGCGAAGCGCTGAGGTCACTGAGGTTTTTTGGGTCTTAGATCGGCGCGCTCCCCCTGGTACAGAAAAGATTGTTTCCTTTTATCCATTCTCGATGCGTCGAGGAGATTGCACCAGTTATTGAGTGAGTTGAGATACTCGGAATATAAGTCGTCAGCCCCAATAAGGCCGCACTGACGCAGGCATTTGAGACTGGCCGGATTATCCCCTTCGAAAATCCGGTGAATCGTATAGGAGGCAGAGCGTAGCGCACCTTCGATAAATCCGTGATAGTCGGAGTATGCTTCGCCGCAGATGTGAATCCGGGCCGACCTGGCGGGAATCTCGCCGAGTCGGCCCATCACGTGCCAGTATTTCCGTTCTGGTCGCCACATATGGTTGGCTCCCCCATAGGGGAAGCGACCCCAGTCGCGAATGCCCCACCAGAGAATGTCATCTTTCTTCAAATCAGGGACATTGTTTTCGCTGATATATTGGACAATTTTGTCGAGCAGTCTCTTTTCCGTTGCTTCCGGCAAAGGATTGTCTGGGCCGCCTTTATAGGAAACCGACATCTGCTTGCCTGGCGGGACGTAGTTCGACCAAAACGCTTGTGCTGGCAAATCAGTGTAGAACATGATCATGCCAAAATTTTCGTTGTGCGTTGCGGGCCAATAATGCAGCTCCCGTGTGGGAACGCGCGTTGCATAGCGGTTGGCCATAGGCTCATTGCCCCACCAGCGGTTTTTGACGACGGCGAAAACTTTAACCATCGGGAAAGCTGCTGCTGACCCTAATAATTCCGGAAGCTCGTTCTCCGCCTCAAATACCTGAGCTGACTTCTGTAACAGGCGTTTTATTGGCCCTTTTGGCAGGGCCAGAATAACCCTACTGAATTGCTCGGGCCATAGTTTACTGCCAATTCTAATTTCAAGAGGCCCCATATCCTTTTTAGTGCCTGAATCGCCTTTGACCTTTACGAACTCAATAGCGGTGACTTCAGCGTCTTTCTTAAGTATAACCCGCCCTTTACACTCTTTTTTGATTTTATTTCGAAGTCTGATGATGAGCGATGACATGCCGCCATATACGCCCTTTAAGCCATCGCTGATAGAAAGTCCTATCAGCCACCAGGTAAGCCATTCGGCAGCATTAGGATTGAGCGCAAGCAAGTGATAAAACGTGCCAAGATCACGAACCTTCATGATAGCGTCATGGCTCAAATAATCACTGAGCAGGTTCCAAAATCCTTGTGCATAAAGAGGCACACTATCGATCTCGCCATAAAACTGGATGGCGACATGCTGGTCCGGTCCAAGAGTACGAACCCAGTCCATATAAACCGGGAGAATATCCTCCCCGGTCGCAGCGGCGAGCTGGACATCGGAAATCAGCTTGTCCCGAAACTTCCTGTAGTTTTTATCTCCCTTCGATAATGTAACCTTCATCATGATGCGCAGCATCGCAAGTTGCATCAGTTGAAGCGGTGTTTTCCCTTCCTCTTCTGGTCGGAGCTCATAACTCGGGTCTCCGACCGAGGCTGGTGAAGCATAGGCAGGAAATTCAACAAGCGATGCCTTTGTCTTGTCCTTTGCATTGCTGGCGTCTGGTTTAATATCTAAGTGTTCGAAGAGTCCCCGCAAAAGAATCTGTTTATCCAGTTCCACCCTCATGGGGCCAAATTCTGCATAGAACTCCAGCCTTTTATAGTCTTTGGCGCTCAGATCTCTCTCGCCATTCGGCACAATGGCTTGAATTTCAGCTTTTTGAGAGTCCGGCTGTAATAGGCGAACAGTTAGAATCCGTCCACCAAACCGACCAGTCGCTTCAAAAAGAGTGACCCTTTTTCCCTGCCTGCCAAGGATGTAGGCGCAGTAGAGTCCTGCAATCCCCCCGCCGACAATCGCAATTTTCTCGCTTTCTTCTGCGGCCATATCACCTTCCTGTGAAGTGCTTTCCGGCTGGTCATCAAACCCAAGGCATACGGGAGTTAAGGTGAGCTCTGGCTGTTCAGTATGGTGCAGCCTGCGATGTATTCCACCTTTCGATGATCAAAAGCCGACCCGCTGAGCATTAGAAAAATGCGCGCGGCCCTTCGGGCCGCATCTTCTTCAAGACAGATCACCTGCCAAGGCCTTGCTCTTGCGCTGCGCGCCCGGATCACATTCGATCTCCGCACATGCCGCGCTTCCACGATCCGTTCAGCTCGGCTGTCCAACTGTTTCCGGCCCAATGGCTTCTCGCGGGCAGGGGGCGGCCTGGATTCAGTCCGGCAGGAATTGAAAGCGCGATTAGCGCTCCAACTCATTGCCGTCTCTATCTTTTGGCAGATCGTTAAAAACGCCTGTAATACTGTCAGGGCTTCGAGCCTTATCAATATCTTTCTCGCCTTGCTGATGCTGGCCTGCATTCTCAAGCAACATGACTTCACGCCTGTATTGCTCGTGAATGAGAGTTGATTCCTTTAAGTTACTGGCTTCAACGGCACGTTTTGCCTGTTCTTCCAGTTGTTTACCAGTGATAGGTTTTCGGCGTGCATAGGATGGTTTGCAATCCAGCCGGTTATGTTCTCGCAGGATTTTCTGCTTCGCTTTTTCCATATCGTCATCTATTCGTAAATTTTGCTCTTTTTTTAGCTTGATAAGTTGCTGGTCGCGCGCTTTGCGAAGCTCTTTTTCCTTTGCTTTAAAGGCGTCGCTTACCTTGCGGGCTGTATCATTGAAAGAGTCTTTTTTGTTCACGATAAGCCACCTGCATAATTATCTGGACGCTGGTGAAGTCATTGTGAAAGGATCAACTCATAATCGACTTCAAGGAGGGTGACATGAAAGAAAGCCTGCCAATATCATTGTGCGACTTCGTAAGCGATCCGGACTCAGCGTGGGTGGAACAACAATTATTAGCCCATATTCGTGGTTTGGAATGCCGGGGTATAAAGCCGCGCACGATAGCGCGTGCTTTGGCACGGGCACTTTTCAACTTCTGTCTGGACCTGTACGACAACTCGATACTCAGCCGTCTCTGGGTCAGGGACTTCCTGCAGGCGACAGGGCGCGACTTCATCCAGGAAGAAGAGTTTGCAAGCGACATCGAAAAGCTGGTTGTTTTGCGAGAAAAGCACCTTAAAAAAGCTGAGCCCTTAGGGTCAGCCTGATCTTGCGCGGACACACCCGCGCAAGCGTACCTGGCGCTGTACAAAGGCAACCTGCATCGTCCGGACGAGCAGAAGAGTACCTGGTTATTCGATGTTAATGATATCAAGGAGGATGACATGGACGAACGCTTTCCAACCCCCATGAGCGAATTTGTGGCTGACCCGAGTGAAGCGGAAATTGAACAACAGTTCCTGGTCCATATTCGCGCTCTGGAGGGCCAGGGATTGCCGCCACGAACAATAGCTCGCGCTTTGGCTCGGGTTCTGTTTGCTTTCTGCCGGGATCTGTACGACACATCATTGGGCAGCAATATCTGGATTAAGGCGTTTTTAAAGCAGGCAGGCCATGACTTTATCCAGCAGGAAGGCTTTGTAAACAGCGCCGAAGAACTGGAGAGTTTGCAGCAGGAGTATCTTGAAGACGTTGAGCCGCTTGGATATGCCTGATCCTGATTTGGTGTATCCACAAATCGGTCGTGATCGGATCTTGGATGCGCAGCCAGGCTTAGGAGGCGTTGACTAGTCATCATCAAGCCCTCCAGGCGCGTCGGCCCACTCATTCCCTGCAGGGGGAGCTTCGCCGCCATTGCCGCGTTTCGCTTCCTGGTCAAGCAGCCGGTCGCAGTACTGCAAGCGGGCAACAACAGCCGCCGCCTGGGGCAGGCCATAGACCGTGAGCAGGTCGATGCGGTGCCCCGCGTACGACAAGACCACATGGTACGAGTCACCGTAATAAACCGTCTTCTGCACCACACGGCCCTCAGCCGACGCTTTGCGAACGGCTAGGTCATGACGCCGCCGCTCATTCTCGGTGTTGTCATGCTGCAATAGCGAAAAGCGGTGATCGAGGCTTCGGTCATAGCTCTGCCAGACAAACAATCGCTTGACCTTGATCGAGCCCATGCGCAGCTCTATCTCTGTTGTCGTGTGGCATAGCTGCCGCCAACGTATCGCCAGATATCCAAGAGCAACCGTCCCTATGGATGCCGTGACGCGCGGAAACTCCGGGTCGCTCCAGCTGGATAGAACGAAGAAGCAGGCGGCAACCAATGCGAACTTGAGCAGCAAACCAAGCACATCGGCACATTCAGCCGTCTCAGGGGTCAGCTCCCTCGGGCTCACCCTGAACATCATCCGACCAGCCTGGTCGGTTGCCTGCTCAGTAGGCGGATTCCCGGCCATCGGGTTTTGCATGTCAGGTTTCATGACCAGCCTCCTCATTGAGCGTTTTGGGCTAGGCTAAAACACTGCTGCACCCGAGGTTCGCCGCGCATTCCTCGCGCTACAAGATGGAGGTAGGGGTAAATGGAATTCGATGAAATTGAATTTACCGAGTGGCAGATTGAGAAAATTCGTGTCGCCCTCAATAACTACCGGATTGCTAGCGCGCGTAATGGCCGCCTTCCATCGTGGACGCAGGTCCGCAACGATATAGCCTGCTCAGACATAAATATTGATAAATATTCTGAAGATGATGCAGAGCTGGCCTTTAAGCCGGAAGCATTGCGTCGATTTGCAGCGAGAATCACGGTTTTGGGCCTGGATAGGCTAAAGGATCTAACTCGATTCCTCCTTCATTCAAAATTGATAGATATACAGCATCTGGATGAGGATAAATCAGGCCTGCGGGAAATGCTGGCCGTTCATCAATACATTGCAACAAAGGATATTTGCGCAAAGGAATACATAATATATCATGCGGGTGTATATGAGGCATGTTTCAATCCGCGCCCTGAAAGACAAGAACTTTTTGAGCTGAAAATTACGCTAGATAAGTCCAAGGAGTTTCTGCGAATTACAGAGACTCACAAGCTCGTTGTTGGAAATCCCTCTGAAGAGGATTTTCATCAGAGGCCTGAATTCTACACTCGTGTAAAAACCATTAGAAATGGTTATGGCGTATTGGCTACCGATGAAATGAGACTTCATGCCTTTTTAAGTGATGAAGCATGCCATACTATTTGTGTCAGCTATATCCAGACCGGAGTTGTGATCGCTGAGGGCTCCTCTTCAATGCATGTATGCCTCCTTCGGAATGGTCCGAGCCATAACCCATACGAGTTGCGAACAAGGTTGCAGCCTGATGGATCTACTTATATACCTAATGCCCTGAATTTCCTTCGGCTGCCCAAAAATAGAATAGAGGGTTCGACTAGTGGAAACTGAATTTCGAGATGCGTTGAAGAGGAAGAAACCCAGAGAGAAGTTCTACGGCGAAGCCAGTTCCTACAACTCTCATGGCTATCTTACTCTGATTGAGTGTGTCAAATACGGCTATCCTGAAGTTGTTAAGAGCAGAATTGACCAAGGCACTCAGGAGATGAACATGCAGGACGAGCAGGGAATGACGGCACTTCATTACGCGGCAGCGCTGGGAAGCCGCCATTGTCTACGCGTGCTGGTTAATAGTGGGAAGTGTGACTATCTGTTGAAAGACAATCACGGTCGCTATGCTTCCGAACTGGCATTCTCGTGTGGGGCGGACTATGCGGTTGGTGTATTGCTTTCAAAAAAACAGGTAAAGCAGGCCCATGAACTGGGCATAAACCTTGAGGCTTCTACATCCACGCATTGAGGCGGTCCGGTCAATTGTTAAACAACTCGTGCCAGACCACACGCTGCATCATCATCGGATGACGCCCCGCCCATAGGATAATTTGCCGCTTAAGCGGATCATTTCGGGAAAAGTGACGTCTGATTTCATCAGGCGTCATGAGGTCGTAAAGCTCGATGGCTTCTGACCGGCCAGAAAGCCCTTTGTGCTGCTGATCTTGCGCGACTTCTCCCGTTCGCGCGACTTCCACCTGCGTTTTTCCGAGCAGCTTGGATATATATTCGGTTGTCGCCAGGTCATTGTTTCCGAAGAACTGCATAATCCCGGCATTGCCGGCGAACGTCTCCCAACGCTCCCCGTACAACGCTTTGCCCTGACTCCAGTCCTGAATAATGACCCAGAGCTTCACGCCGAACGAGGCGATCAGCCCGGATGCGGTTTCAAGCTGCTTCATATAGCCGAGGACAGGAAATTCATCGAGGCACGCAAGCACCGGGACAGGCGGAACCTTTTTCTCTCGCTCCATCGCATCGAGAAGTTGGTTTACGAAAACGCGCATCCAGCGCCTGGAAATCTCAATGCGGGTCGCGGGGAAGCACAGATAAATGCTGACCCCTACTGGGTTGCGTTTTAGCTCCGCCAGATCGAAATCATGCTCTCTCAACACCTTGCGAAACGCCGAGTAGTCGAGGAATTTGGTATGCCGGTTTACGGTTGAGTGAACGCCGGAAATCTCTGCCCCTTTCTTGCCGTAGAAATCGAGCGCCGACGCCATGACGGCGCTGCCAATGTCTTCAGTTTCCGGGTGGTCCTGCAGTTGGTAGGCGTTGTCCATCATCTCCTCATAGAGGAGGGGCATTGATGGTTTTGCCTTGCTGTCATCGTCATCTACTGGCTCAACCCACAGCGCCCGTTTAATCAGCTCTCGCATGGTGATGAGGTGGCGTTTGGAACTGTACTGTTGCGCAGTCGCGACATGAATAATTACGCCCTCGATGAAGTTCTTGGCGGATTCATCCCAGTGCGGGTCTTTCTGATCTGCCGACTGCACGACAATCGACTCCGCAATCAACGCGGCATCCTCAAGAAATGTCTCGCTGCCTGCTGTCAGGATGCTCATGGGATTGTACGAGGCACGGTATTTCGAGGCCGCCACGCCGGAGACGCCGAAAGGGTCAACCACGTAAATTTTCTGCCCCAGACCAGCACGCCGGTCTGCCGTTATATCGGCCAGTTCGCCCTTGGGGTCAGTGGCCAGGATGCTACCGGGGTAAAATAGCAGGTTGCTGATGAGGCCGACTGATTTCCCGGATCGGGAGCCCGCTACCGTCAGTATGTGGCGGTCGTCCTCAATCCCGATAAGCTGTTTTCCCAGGGCACCGATCAGGACTTTTTTCCCCGGCTTACGCAGGTCATACGATAGTGTTTGGCTAGCCGCGATGTCTTCGAGCCTCATCCATCGCGCCTGCGGCACTTTCTGCTCCCGCAAGGGGCGGGTTGAGTCGCCGCGCGGAACATCCCGCATGAACTCCTTATAGAAATCGCTCATGGCAGTGTCCTCCCGTAGGTGTGGCCATGAGCATTACACGCGCCTGTATGCGGCTTTCCTCTCGCAATCCTCCTGTCTTATCAGGAGGGGGCGGTACTCAGATACTCCATTTTTCCGGGGCTGCCTTTATCCCAGCTATAAGCCTTTACCCCGTAGCCAGCGCTCGCCGATGCCCTGGCGGCGTGTCAATGGGCGGCCCGCGCCAGCCTGCACCTTTTCGGGCTGTCGCCCTGGTGCAGGCCCGTGTTGCCCATGACACGTCGTCGCTCGCTGGTTGCTGGGGGCTCGTCGCTGGAATAAACCAGCCTCAAGCGAAAAGGAGCAACATCATGAACACCAAATCCACCATATCTGAATCCCGGAAACCTGGCTTCGTCGCAAAGATCCGCAAAGGCACGGGCGAGCAGGCAGTCTATGAACGGATCGGCGTCGCCTGGAGAAATGCCGATGGTTCGTTCTACATCAAGCTCGCGGGCACGCAGGTCATCTCCGATTTCATGCTCTACGAGATCCAAAGCACCGACCAATCAGCTGAGTAGCTGCTGGATCAGCACCGCAAAGACGGGCCGCAAGGCTCGTCTTTTTTGCTATCCGCACCAGTCCGCCAGAATCTGATTCAGGCCCCGGCACACGCTCCATACAAGTACGTCACTGTATGTCGCGCTCCGGGGCTTTTTTGTATCCATGCACACACCGCCGTGCTATGGACAACCAGCAATACCATTTCGGAAAGGAGCGACCACCTCGGTGGCCAGCTTTTCTTTTAGAAATTATTCACATCCCCAGCCATAAACTGGACTCAAGGGCCAGATGCGAACGAAGTGAGCACAAGGTGTGCGTGGTAGTACCACGCCCACCTTGCGGGGGGACTTCCAGTCCCCCGCGATCCCCCCTTGGGAATCCCTAGGCTCCAAAGTTCTTGTGGAACTTTCTCACCAAGGGATTAAGGCGCAACGTGTCGCCGTTGCATCACGCTCAGAGGAGACTTCGGCTCTCCTCTGAACTCCATCGAGCAAAGGGCACTTCGTAGCCCCTTGCGACCCTCGATCAGGACTTTCGCGTCCTGAACCACGACCGGGATTTCGGCCCGGTGCCGACCAAAAGGAGATGTCAGCTCTCCCTTTGGAAACCCATCGATCAATAGCGCGTCGCTGACCGCGCGAGGAAACCAAGAGGAAGGCAGCGTTTGTCGAGCAGATAAGTTCATAGGCATGACCAGACGAAAAACGAAACGTCCAGCGCCTATCTCATATCGACCGCCCGAACGGCTGCGCGAGGAGTTTCATACGCGGGTCCGAAACTCGCGACAGTCCGTCAACGCCTTCATCACCGAAGCCGTGTTCGGGCAGGCCGCACCACGCTCCAGACCAATGTCATCCCTGGATCAGAAGATGGTGGCCATGCTGCTATCGCAGGCAGCCCGTATCAACGACAGGCTGGAGCAGGCGTGCAAGTCGCCGCTGGATGGCAACCATAGCCCGCTCCTTCAAGAATGCCGGGATGAGCTTGCCGAAATCCGGAGCTATCTCATGCTGGTGCTGGGGAGGGAGCCATGATCCCTTTTGCGTCGCAGCGTGGCAGCGGCCAGGACCTCGCTACTCACCTGCTGAATGCCTACGACAATGAGTTGGCCGAGGTTGCCGACCTACGCGGAGCCATAGCGGGTGACCTGCATGGTGCGTTCAAAGAATGGCAGGTGCAGGCCGAAACATTGACCCGCTGTCACAAGTACCTGTACAGCATGTCGATCAACCCTGATCCAGCCCAGGGGCCGCTGACCCGCGATCAGTATATGGACTATATCCGGCGTACCGAGGAAAGCTTGGGCTTAGGGGCTCAGCCCCGTGCCGTGGTGTTCCATATCAAGGATGGTCGCGAGCATTGCCATGTGGTCTGGTCACGGATCGACGCCGACAACCAGAAGGCCGTCCATCTGGCTTTCGACAGGGACAAGTTGATGCGGGTGACCAGGGCTTTCGCTCGCGATCACGGCCTGACGCTTCCTGCCGGATATGAGAAGTCCCGCAATGTTGGTCAGCTCTCCCTGTATGAGCGGGCGCAATTGCAGCAAACGGGGCTCTCCACAGACGACCACAAGCAGCAGGTTACCGAGGCCTGGCAGCAGAGCGACAATGCCCGCTCATTCGTCCAGGCCTTGAGTGAGCGCGGCTACATACTGGCGACCGGCAACCGCCCCTATGTGCTGGTGGATCTGTATGGCAACTTGAATGCGTTGCCTAGGTTGATTGATGACAAATCTGTCCGCACCAAGGACATCCGTGAGTTCCTGGAGAAGGAGTTTCCGTGCGAGGCACTGCCAACCGTGGAGGAAGCGCAGAAACTCGTGGCCGCTCACCGCAAGCAGGTCGAGAGGTCAGTGCGGGAGGAGGATTACGCCGACAAGCTTGCCGAGCTCAAGCACGCCCAGCAGGAGCGGCGGCTTGTACTGGATCAGCAGCGTGAAACCCTCAAACACCGGCAGCATTGCCTGCGTGTGGCGCAGCAGACCAGGCACCGGGCAGAGCGGGACCGGCTGCGCACCGAACATCTCGCCCTGATGAGAAAAGTCCGCCAGGAACGGTATCAGCATCGCCCCACGGGGCTCGCTGATTTTCTGGGCAAGGTCAGTGGCGTGAACTTCCTACGGCACAAGCTTCAGCACTATCAGGACACGAAGCGCCTGCGGGCCTATCTAGATCAATACGCTCAATTGAGAGCACGTCAGGCACATGAAGCTGCAACGCTGGCGCTCCGGCTCAAACTTCAGGGAGCGAACATTGATCGGCAACGCACCTCGCTGGAAAAGGTCGACAAGCGCGAGCTCGCGGCCTTCATGCGCGACCAACAGCGCGCTCGGCGCATCCGGGCGCGTGGTAAGGACGGTGCAATGCCAGCGCTGGATCAAATTACGGGACACAGGCACGCGCCGAGCAAGGGAACAGTTCCCGATGTCATGGCCGCTTTCGAGAAGGCGCGACACGCATCGCGTAGCCCGTTCCCGGACGTGATGGCGGCGTTTGAACGTGCCACAGCAATATTCCGCAAAGGGAAGCAGGAGCAGCGCGAAGGTGAGGGGCCGGGGAAATCCCGACCGCTCATGCCGTCGCGTCACAGCAAGGGGCATGAGCCTGATCGGGAGAGATAGTATTAGATGTTGATTGAAGTACTCAGGCAGTGAATTTTGAACTGCCATTGCTTTGTATAACGTACTCAAAGATCACTTCATCTTCATCGGGCCCGCGAGTGTCATCTTTCACTGAGAGAATCTTTATTGCCGCATAAAAACCATTCATATTTTGCAGAACGGCTATCTGCCCAACCCGTGGCCTGCGAACCCTTGATGAGCCGTCGAAGACACGGGCATCTTCAATATCAGCTATATGCTCTACACCCTTTGCAATAGCAATCGTATTGATTTCAGGAGGATCATTGTAAAGCTGGATGTTTGTATCGCTTGATTTGCTAAATGCTAGCACGAAAGACAACTCACCTTGCCCGATAAAATACCTACCATTGTTGTTTGAGTAGTCAAAGGTTACTGTGCCGCTCATAGCGGGAGATACGTATTTTTCGTTATTTGGGAGGAATTTTTGATTGGCAAAGGCCTTGGCCGTTTGAAAAGGGTTTTGCCCAATTGGTGGAATTGGTAGAACTGGTTCATCTAGCAATTCTCGAAGAAGCTCTTCGTAGTTCTTTTCATACAGCCTGTCATCTTCAAATGAAACGAATAGCCTACCTCCCAAGAAGGTGGGTACCTTTTTGTTTTGGCTATTGTTCCTAATTAAAGGAATAACCCAGTTTGAATTCAAATTCGTCATAAGTTCGGCGGTGATGATTTGTTTCTCGTATCCAGCGCCGCCTTTGCCAGAATTTGCTTTTTCAACATATTTCTCAGAGCAAATGCAAATAACTCGATTCGCGCTTGATAAACCCCGCTCCATAAAGGACGCCAAATCTTGCCCCAATTTCAAGTTCCATCGGTCAAGTATTACATTCGCGCCATTTGATCTCAAACGTGTCGCAAGCTGCAGGACCCAATCTAAATGGGATGGGTCATCGTGTGAGTAAGATACAAAGACTGTCGGCTGCATTTAATCCCTCAAACCTCAAGGCGCACAAACTTTATCGTGCGCCTGGCAATTTTGCATATGTGCTAATGGTTACATTTTTACTGTTTATGCCACATTTAAGCAACTGTTTCAAATAGTGCTCGCTATCGTCGAGCCTATAGCAATAGACCGTCCACTTTGCATTATTTGCGTTTTTCGCTACCTCTTCAAAATATGGCAGGTCAATATTATTTAACGAATGCCCAATAATGCTAATGGCCGAAAGGGCACCTAATGAATCGAAAAAGGCTTTGTTGTTTTTTATTGCTTCACTTACTGGCTTCTGAAGTATGTAGAAAGGATACTTGGCTGCACCTTCCGCATCTGAAAACATTGTGCGGTTGCTGTCACCATTCTCATCAAATTCAGGTTCTTCTTCCCTCGTTTCGCCATGGCCGAAGATTAAATCATCGTATGCATCAGACCTGCCGTGTATGTGCAAGATATTTACGTCATCTATTCCATATACCTGCTGAAGAGTGGAGGTGTAGTTGAAAGAGAGGAAAGAGTCAGTCTTAGAAAATGACGTCTTCTTTGACGCCAGCGAGACATCAATGCTTCCTATCCAGTCATGGAAACGCTCTTTGATGGCCTCAACAAGGTCATTGGCTTGTTCAGTGATATCATCTTCAAGGCTAAGCGCTTCACTAGGTCGAAAATTTTCGGCTGTTGGGTCGGTATGGTCGTGGGCTTCGTAGAATAGCTGCCAGCCAAATTTCCCTAGCGAATTTTCGAAATCTGACCAAGGACCGCTCAGGATTGTCTCAATGAGGTAAAAAGACTCCAGTTCATCTAGCGTGTCTTTGGCAAAGGCATAGAACAAGTCGTAGCTGGTTGGCAGCCCATGCCAAAGATCAAATCCATTGCCTATGATATTCAGCTTACCCATTTTCACCTACATTGCCCGAAAGCGCATAGCGATTAAATTAGTTTAGATTGTAGCCGAATGCTCCTGAAAGCAGGGCGCGCTTCCAGTACTGCTCTCGCTCAATAATAACCTTGTCGTCGGTTTTCATGGAACGATATTCGAGCAAAGAGAACTGGAAGTTTCTCCGCGCGTAGTCCTTGCCTTCTGTCTTTATGATTTTGGTAAGCTCATCATTCCAGCCATGACCTGTCCCGATGTAGCAGGACCATCGGGACCAGATGCCGGAGTCGCCATACGCCGAGCCCACGTATTTTTTGCCGTTGCTTTTATCGGCAATCAGATAAACGCCCTTCACATTCTCCAGAGCAGACTTCCAGTCCGGTTTCTTTTGTACAAATATCGACTCCAGCACAGGGAAGCTATGCTCGATATTTTCATACCCGCAAAATGCTTCGCCTGTATATGGTTTCTCAAGTATTTGTGAGAGCACCAGACTGTCGAAATGCTTTTCGAGATAAAAAGCCCTGCCACGAGAGCCGGGGCCATGATACTCAATCAGCAGTCTGCCGATGTAACTGCTGTATTTATCCGTAAGCGCAACAATATTTTTGTTGGGTAGGCGCTCAATTACCTGAAATATTCCGCCGAACAGCCATGTGCCAGGCCTGTGCCGATACCTAATAAGGCTGAAGATGTAGCGCCTGCTGAAATCATCGCGAGTGCCTTTCCATCCATTCCAGCCTTTCCACTCTTCTCGATCCCGAACGAAGACATCGAGCGGATCTTCGTGTCCATTCCAGACAGCGAAATGGATTTTGTAATCCTTGATCGACTCGATGTCGATCAGACTTCCAATCTTAATTTCCATCCATCCCTCGAATATAACCTTCACCAGTCCGGTCATTTCCTACAGTGATACGTCGCCAGCAAATTTTTTCCAGTTTTCGTTCTCTACCAGTGTGGATTTGTAAATTTTCAGCCCGCTACAGCCCTTTATGCTTTTCAGGGTCTGCTTGACATGATCGACAACGGATTTTGTAAGCCATGGGCTCAAGGTGATCCGTTTTATGCTGTTGAGCGGAACAGGGATACGCATTACAGGTGCTCCCTTTTTCTGGGAACCATAGAAAAGTCTGAACTCTCTCTCATCAATAAACGCGTGCCGTTTCAAAAACGGTAAATCATTCTGCAATGGCGCGGATGAGCGGAGTGTCTCTATCGTTTTGTACTTCACCCCCTCAGCGCGCAAGCCAGGTACAGCGAGCACTGCCGAGAGAAGCTTTTCTCTGTCGAACTCGATACAGATTCCACTGCCGCCATGAGAGAACACTCTCCAGTGATGATAGGTTTCCGAGGCATCGGCTAAGCAAAGCGCATAGGTGCTCTGGTATCCATTTGCGCGCGCAAATTGCTCAATGTAGTAGGAGTCGTTCCTGTCATCCCAGGTGGCGGGATTCAGCAGGACAAGCTCTTTTGTTTGCAGGTAGTCAATCAGGTAGGGAAGCTCGGTGTATCTGCGAAGCGATTGTTCCATGATGTAGAGAGTTCCTTTATTGATATAAAATCGCCATCACTCAATATTCCTTTCCTACAGCCTTCCCCACGGCCCTGCAAGTCTTGTGCGCTGCCTTTTGACGATGGGCCTGATCCTAGAGCGCAATGCTGCATGAAAACCTTGGCGGGCAGTCGAACCTCCCCGTGCATACGTCGCCCAAAGGCTCATTCCGTGGGCGTTTGAAGGTGCTTTTTGTTACAATGCGCGATTTCCTGCGCTGGCCTGTAGCAAGCGGCCAAAGGCACCTTTTCAGCTGTGTACATAACAGCGTACACAATCGAGATCCAGAACGATGTCCGACAGCAAAATTGTCAACGAAGTCAACAGCCGACGCACGTTTGCCATCATTTCCCACCCCAACATTACCCTCTAAGTCAGGCTGAGACAGCCCCCGCCATATTCTCAAATAATCGTAAGCGATCCATGAACCCCACCTACCGCAAGGTGAGGCCATCGTTTACCGTGGCATTTCCGGTGAACAGTTCCACGGCAACAGCGCTTCATAATCTACCACCGACTGCGCATGGGGCAGCCGCTCCAGTACGTGGCGCAGCCACGTATAGGGCTCTTGGCCGTTGATCTTGGCAGTCTCGACTAAACTGTAGAGCTGAGCACTGGCGGCGGCACCCTTGGGCGTGTCGCTGAACAGCCAGGCTTTGCGGCCAATCACAAATGGCTTTATTGCACGCTCTGCCGGGTTATTGTCGATCGGCAAATACCCAGCCTCCACATAACGCTCCAGCCGACTCCAATTGCTCGCCAAGTAATTCACCGCCTTGCCGAGCACACTTTGCGACGTCACATGTGGCTGCGTTTTGTCCAGCCAACTTTTCAACTGCCCCAGGATCGGCAGGCTCTTCTCCTGCCGGCCAGTCAATCGCTGCTCATCAATGGCGTCCTTCAGTTCACGCTCGATGCCATATAGCTTATTGATCAATGACAGCGCCATATCCGCGCGTCCGGCTTTGCCCTTGGGCTGCACTTTCTGAGCTTCAACAAACTTGCGACGCGCATGCGCCATGCACGCCAATCGTTCGACACCCGGCTGCAACGCCAAGGCGTTGTAGCCGGCGTAATCGTCCGTCATCACATAGCCGCGATAACTTTCCAGCAAGCGCAACGGCACCTCCTGCGCACGGCTGGAGGTGTAGTCGAACAGCACGACTTTCCGATCCGGTGGCCCACTGGCTTGCATCCACATCCAGGATTGGCTGGTCGGGTCTCGATCCGGTTCTTTAAGAACTTGGACGCGGGTTTCATCGCAATGGATGACCGGGCTTTCCAGCAACCGGTCGCGCATCAGATTCAGCAGTGGTTGCAGGTGCTCACCGCACTGAATCACCCAGCGCGCCAAAGTCTGACGCGGAATCTCGATACCGTGTCGGCTCAGCACCGTTTCAAAACGGTGCAGCGGCAAGCCATCGACATACTTGGTGGCCAACAGCATGGCCAGCACGCTCGGGCTGGCCATGCTCTTCTCGATCAACTGTGCGGTTTTGTCAGCGGTGACCGGAGCGGCTTCACAACCACGGCAACCGTAAATTTTACGGATGTGTTTGAGCACCCGGATCTGCATCGGCACGATATCCAGCTGCTCGCTGGTTTCTTCACCGATCACGTGTTTGCGGCAACCACAGGCACAGGCCTGCTCGTGTTCGGGCAGTTCGTGGATGACTTCAATGCGCGGCAGGTCAGCGGACAGCGGTTTGCGCTTGCCACGACGCAGTGTTGGCGCGACCACTTCTTCGTCGTCATCGACCGGAGGTATCGACAGGCTTTCCGGCTCGTTGAACAACGCGAGTTGCGGCGTGTTGGTTTCAACGGTCTGCTCGGACTTGCGACTGAACAGACGGTCGCGCAGTAGCTTGACCTGCTCTTTGAGATCGACGATCTGGCCCTTATCGACCGTGCGCTCCATCAATAACTGCGCAAGCATCTGCTTGAGCAGTACGGGGTCATCGGGAAGGTCTTCGGGCATGGAAATCATGCCCCGGATTATAACGAATCAGGCGACGAATCGCGGCGTCAAAACCTGATGCGGGCGATTGCGCCAGAGGTCAAAACCGTCGAGTAACCAGTTCAGTTCCTGGACGGTGAGGACAATCGCTTCGTCGGTGGCGTCAGGTGATGTTTTGAATCGCTCGGATTCCAGGCGCTTGAGCCAAAGACAGAAGCCGTTGCGCTCCCAGTACAAGATCTTCACACGGTTGCGGGATTTGTTGAGAAATACGAAGAGCACGGGGTCGAACACCGCCACCTTGATGTCCAACTCGACCAGCGCCGCCAAGCCATCAATGGATTTTCGGAAGTCGACGGGCTTGGGGTAGAGATAGACTTTTTCGACTTTGGCGTCGGGACGCATCATGGCGTGCGGGCTCCGATGCCTTGCTGGCTTGATTTCGCGTAGGAAAAAGCTGAGAGTTGCAGAGAAGATTGCCGCAAGGACGCATAGTTAGTGACTCAGCTTTCCCTTCTGAAAAGCCCCGCCGCTGTACAGGCTGCAATGGACGAATTTTCGCATTTGGGACGAGCGGCGTTTCTCAAGCGATACGGCTTCGGTAAGTCCAGAGATTACATGGTCCGCAACCCTCGAACTGGCGAACCATGCGATTCCAAGGCGATCGTGGCTGTTGCCTTTGGTAAGCAGTTTCCTAACCTAGGCGTGCTTGGCGCGGGCGATTTCTCTGGCGGTGAAACCACCGTGGTTCCGTTGCTTCGGAGCTTGGGTTTTGAGGTTATACGGATCGGGGAGGATTGGACGGAAGATGAGGTCCACGCCACCGTCTTGGACTATTTTGAAATGCTACGCTTGGAAGCTGATAGCGTGGCCTTCAACAAGTCCCGGCACAACGAAATCTTGCGAAAGCAGTTGAGAGGGCGAAGCAAAGCCTCCGTAGAGCTCAAACATCAGAACATCAGCGGCGTTCTCGCGGGCATGGGCCTGCCTTTCATTCAGGGCTACAAACCGCGCGGCAACAGCCAACTGTTATTGCGCAAGGCTGTCCAAGATTATGTGCTTCGATATTCCGCAGATGTAAGCAACATCATAGATGTGCTGGAGGAGGTAAAGACACCGACACAGAAATCCTACTCGGCTGTGCTAGTTGAGTCTCCGATTATGGAGGAGCGGCAAAAGCTCGGTGTACCTTCTCGTTCTCGAGAGCGCCTACCGCGCAAGCTTGACTACGCCGCTCGGGACGAAGCGAATCGTAAACTTGGGCGATTGGGGGAGGATTGGGTGATTGGTTATGAGCAGCATCGGCTGACGGAGATAGGTCATCCTGAGCTTTTCCAGAAGCTGGAATGGATCTCGGACACTCAGGGTGATGGCGCTGGCTACGACATTCTTTCGTTTGAAAGTGATGTTCTGCATCGCTATATCGAAGTAAAGGCTACCAATGGAGGGATCGCGTCCTCGTTTGTTGTAAGTCACAATGAGCTAGAGTTCTCTGGAGAAGCAGGGGGGCAGTTTTATCTCTACAGGGTTTTCCAGCTTAGTACCGAGCCAAAGCTTTTTATTTTGCGAGGTGACTTGTCGAGCCAGTTGTACTTAAAACCACTGGATTTCAGGGCGAGCTTTCGCGAGCACTTTCGCTAGGGCTTGCCAAGTTTATTACCTAGTCAGAAGGGCTTGTGTGTCTGATTTGATGTCGACAGGTGAATTGGCATTGGCCTAGGCCAATCTCGAAAGTCATGTAGGGAAAATGGCAGTGTCGATTGAGCATACGATAAAAATTTTAGAATTGTTAAATGGCTGTGAGCCGCGAAAAGTTGGTCGTACCGATTTGGAGGCTAAGGCTCAAGCAATCGCAAATTGGTCCCTGGTCTGCTCGTTTTTTTGCTTTTCGATAAACGTGTTGTTCGTGCTTTTATATGATGTTAAGCCCCCGACTGTAGTCGCTACTATATTGGTTACAGTGCTTTTTATATTCACTACGGTACTAGCTTTGGCTGCTCTACTAATTCCAATGATAGCCTCGTTAATGCTACTGGTGAAGTGGAAGATTCTTGCTCTCGATAGTTTGTGTGAAGACGTCCGGCATGAGCAGAAATTGGCTAGTAAATTGGAAGCTTACGGAATGTTCGAGTTAAAGGATGCACGGTTTTGGTTGGAACGGAGGGTAAATCGAATAAGTGCCAGTTCAGGGCGATTTTTTGGTGAGAAAACGGCTGTTGTTGGATTGCTAGCAACCTCATACTCGTTTGTCGGCGAATTTGGTGGTTTGGATTGGGTCGCCCAGACACTCTCAGCAGGTTTCAAGCTAGATAACCTTGCCAATACCCTGTTACTTTGGGTTGGAGCATTTCTGTTTGGTATCTCAATAGGCTCGATATTGCTTGGGTATCTTGCAGCCCGTTACCGTTACCAGATTGAAATCCTTGATGTGGCACTGAGAAACAATAGCATAGATAATGCGGAATTGGATAGCTGTCGAGATTTGTGATTACTGGTGTCGGCTATGCGTAACACGGCATGAGTCTCTATCGAGCTGAGCTGTTGAGTTGTCGACGAGGTGAGGCAAGGAATGCAACTTGGTGACCAAAACTGCGGGGTGCGGTGCTCAAGTATTTTTTTCATTGGAGTGCTAGTTATCCGCTGG
Organism: Pseudomonas sp. YQ_5; assembly: GCF_043103305.1. NCBI lineage: Bacteria > Pseudomonadati > Pseudomonadota > Gammaproteobacteria > Pseudomonadales > Pseudomonadaceae > Pseudomonas > Pseudomonas sp. YQ_5. The sequence goes on from NZ_JBICJS010000079.1 coordinate 51,866, forward strand.
AATATTCGATGCAACAATCAATTTG